>JAICHT010000286.1 GCA_025924755.1 Chitinophagaceae bacterium
CAAGGCCATTAAAATGTTGTTGTAAACTATGAAAGAACAGAAAACGATAGAAGAAATAGAAAAGGAAATTGTAGAGGAGTTTTCTTTATTTGATAGCTGGGATGATAAGTACGAATATATTATTGACCTGGGCAAAAAGCTGCCGCCGCTGGAAGAGCAATACAAAAAAGATGAAAACAAAGTACGCGGTTGCCAATCAACCGTATGGCTGGAAGCCGATTATAGCGATGGGAAAATATTTTACAAGGCCGACAGTGATGCCATGATTGTGAAAGGATTAATTAGTATGCTGATACGGGTATTATCGGGCCAGCCCGCAAACGAAATTGTAAATGCACCGTTGGGTTTTATTAAGGATATTGGTATGGTGGGTCATTTGGCGCAAACCCGCTCCAATGGCTTATTAGCGATGGTAAAGCAAATGAAGGCATATGCCTTGGCCTACAAACTTAAAAATGCAGTATGATGGTAGATGCGGATATACTTAGAGAAAAAGTAATTGCATGTTTACAAACCATTTTCGATCCGGAGATACCTGTGAGTATTTACGAATTAGGATTGATATACCGGGTAGATATCCTGCCCATCAATAATGTGCAGATTACTATGACGCTGACAGCGCCGGGCTGTCCGGCAGCGCAATCATTGCCAGTGGAAGTAGATCAGAAAGTAAGAGCCATAGATGGCATCAATGATGTGCATGTGGCGGTAACCTGGGATCCGAAATGGGATAAAAGTATGATGTCGGAGACTGCGCAACTGGAACTGGGTTGGTTATGATACAATAAAATTAAAAATGAAACGCAAGGACTTTGTTGAAAAGATAATTTCATTTTTAATGAAAGTTATTGAGTGAACAAAAGAAAATAATAACGCATTGTATGAAAATTACTGCACAGGAAGAATATGGCTTACGCTTACTGATTCGCATTGCTGCATGCAAGGATAAAGAAGGCATGAGTATCCCTCAGCTAAGCGAAGCGGAAGGGTTGACTCCGCATTATGTAGCCAAGCTGACACGTATTCTTCGGATGGGTGGTTTCATTAACAGCACTCCGGGTTATAAAGGCGGCTATATATTAGCAGCACCCGCGCAGGAAATCAATATCAACGCAGTATTGAAAATTTTAGGTGGTGCTTTGTTTAATAAAGCGTTCTGCGGTTCTCATTCGGGAGCGTTAAAATTATGTACCCATTCTGTAGATTGTTCTTCACGATCCTTATGGCAAATGATTCAATTTATTACAGACCGGTTTTTAGATAAGGTCAGCCTGCACGACCTGGTGAATACGGAAGAAGATTCTGCAAAAATCTTTGAACAAATGCTGGCCAGTCATGTGGATATGATAAAGTGAAATGCAGCGTTTTTATATACCTTGAATTACTCCTATGTTCTATATAAATGACTTATAAAATAAACTAAAGTACCTCTGTTATTTTCTTACGCTTTAAACTTTTTATTTCAACCGATATACAATCCTTCGCCACAAACCGCACGGCTTCGGTATAATATACTCACAAGTTACACGTACAAGAAACCCATTATTGGATTTTATTTGTTCAACAGCTGCACCAGATTTTATATTCATTATAAATATCGTAAATTGAGAATGCGCAAAGCCTCACATGCTATACGCCTGCCAATATCCATATCAATTGAAAAGCTGGTACAGATCTTCTCCCTATAAATGCCATTAGCAGCATAAATTTATTAACAAGGCCTTGGAAGGAGCCATGAAGATGAGCATTGTAGAAGAGCATCATACCCGGCATTTATACTTATTTCTTAAAGAGAAGCATTATACAATCAGCGGCAGCTGGCAATGGCCCTTTAGCGCCGATACAATTTTTTGCAGCGATGTTTTTGTATCCATTACACACAACGAAGCATATCACGCGGCAATAAAGGCCATCGTTTTGCCTACAGAAGTGCCGGCTTTACTTGAGCAAATTTCGACCTTACAACCGGCTAAAAAAGCTAATCTTCATTTTAAGATAATCACCAGCTTTGGTACTTTAGAGGAAATAAGGTTGCTTTATACAGAAGCTTTTATACACGAAAGTCCGTTTCCCGCCTTTGAAGAAAAAGAAGCAAACTTGTACGACAAGCATATAACAGCCGAAAAAGAATATAACAACAACCAGGTAGAACTAAACACGTACAGAGCAGCGGAACAGGTATCGCAATTTGGTGTATGGTATCTAAATACAGAAACCCATAAAGTTTATTATTCGGACAATGTATTCCGTATCCATAAAGAAGCCATCATTGGTAAAAATATCATGCTGTTTTTTCCTGATTTTATTAAAGACGCCGCTTATACCGAATTTCGAAGAATATTAAACGGAGAAACCATTTGTAAACCTGCTGCGGAGGCTTATGAAAATAATAGCAGCCATTATGAAACATATCTTGTTCCTATAAAAGACGAAAAAGATGAAGTGACGGGTATTTTATGGATGCAGCGCGACCAGGCAAAAGAACGGGAACTGGTGCAGCAGCAAAATGTAAACCCGGATGGTTCCATAGGCAAAGTAAACCACAAGTTTGAAAGCCAGGCGAATGTAACCGCCAAAGAAGGCCGGGTACATGGTACTATGCAGGATAGTACCGAACAAATGGATGTGATAAACCAATTGGAAGAAAGCCGGCGTCTGCTGCAATCCATACTGGATGCGACTCTTACTGGCATCGCCGTTTTTAAATGTGTTCGCGATGATGCTGGCGCTATTATAGATTTTGAATATGAACTTGTTAATACGGTAACCACTAAAATTGCAGGCAGACCACTTGTAGGCCAGCGGTATCTTCAACTTTTTCCTAATGTGCGCACTTCAGGGATTTTTGACCAGTTTAAGGCGGTAGTAGAAACCGGGCAGCCCGTGGATTTTGAGCAATATTATGAAGGAGAGCAATATCATAACTGGTTTAGAATTGTTGCGGTTAAATTTAATGATGGGTTGCTATCCACTGTAGAAGATATTACGGAACGCAAAAATGTGGAAGGCAATATTACCAAACACGTAAACGTGCTTCAGCAATCTGAAGCGTTGGTACAATTAGGTAGCTGGGAATATAATATTGAAACGAGGATTTTTAGCTGGTCGGAGGGCATGTACCGTTTGTTCAACATACAGCCGGGTGCAGAAGTAAAGCCGGAAATTTATCTGGATATGGTGGTGGAAGAAGATAAACCTGTTGCGAAGATGATTGTTGACAATATCAAAAAACACTTTTTGCCTTTTGAAAAGATGCTGCGACTGAAAGTGGGTAACGAACTAAAAATAATGAAGATAAAAGGCATTGTGCTGAAAGATGAAAAAGGAGTGCCTTCAAAAGTTTTAGGGGTAGACCTGGATATTACAGATTTAAAAACCGCAGAACAAAACCTGATCACGTTGAATCAATCGCTGGATGAGCAAAATAAAGAGCTGGCGTTAAAGAATGAGGAACTAACCAATTTTGCTTTTATTGCTAGTCACGATCTGCGTGAACCTTTGCGTAAAATTTTTGTGTTTAGCGACTGGCTACTACAATCAGAAGCTGAAAAACTTTCGGCGAATGGTAAAAGTTTGGTAGGAAAAATGAAAACAGCCGTAGTGCGTATGAACGATTTAATTGATGATATGCTTATACTGTCGCGGCTAAAAGTCGATCATAAACAAGTGCAGGAAGTTGATTTGAACAAAATAATACACAAGGTAAAAGAAGAACTGAAAGACGCAATAGCCGAAAAAAACTCCATGATAACAGGGCCGCATTTACCGGTGGTTAAAGGAGTTGCGTCACAGATGTATTATTTGTTTATGAACCTGATTACAAACGCTCTTAAGTTTCAAAAGGAAGGTGTGCAGCCCGTTATTAATATATCATATAAACAAATCAATGGTTCCGAAATGGCTCATGCTTCTGTGCAGCACGATAAAGAATATTGGCAGGTTTCGGTTGCGGATAATGGCATTGGGTTCGATCAAAAAAATGCACCCAAAATCTTCCAGATCTTTCAAAGGCTTCATGGCAATTACGAATTTCCCGGAACAGGAATCGGGTTAACGATTTGCAAAAAAGTAATGGAAAATCATGGCGGTTTCATTGATGTAGAAAGCAAGCCGGGCGAAGGAACAATTTTTTATTGCTATTTCCCCCAATAACTTTTTTGCTGCTCTAAACAGCGTTGCCTGTAGATTGGTTTGTAATCCATCTTCTATAAAATTTATGAAATATTATTGATTAAAACCTCCTTTCTTTGCCTAAGCATGCCGCTATATATTACAGCACTAAATTCAGGGAGTAATGGCAACTGCTATTACATTGCAAACGAAACGGAAGCCGTACTGATAGACGCCGGCATATCCTGCCGCGAAGTTGAAAAACGCATGCACCGTCTTCAACTTTCCATGAGTAAGGTAAAGGCCATCTTTGTATCGCACGAACATTGCGATAATATAAAAGGCATCCCGGCGCTGGCC
>JAICHT010000287.1 GCA_025924755.1 Chitinophagaceae bacterium
AATATATTGCGGATGATCTTCTGTTTTAGCCGTAATGCCGTTCACTTTAAAATCAAGGCGATTGATATATCCTCTTTCTTCTTTATCGGAAAAATAAAAGCGGGTGTCGCCATTTTCCAGCAGTTGATCGGTAAGAGCCGTCCTGTCATTTTTATAGGCATTTGGCCAAAGGTGAAACCAAATAAATGATAAGGTGTCGGGTGAGTTGTTCGTATAGATTATTTTCTCAAAGCCTTCCAGTGTTTTTTCCTTGTCGTTCAGCGATACATCCAATGTATAATTTACGTGCTGCTGCCAGTATTGCGCATGTGCGGAGTAGTGAAAGCCACATAGTAAAAGGTAAAAAACAATCTTAATTTTCAAAGGAAGATTTTACTCAAATGTAAAGTCAGAAATCAGAAATCAGAAATCATTTACTTGCCTTTACCTGTAAAAATAATGCGCAGCGTGTGTATCATTATTTTAAAGTCCAGCAGCAGCGAAACGTTTTCAAGATATATCAAATCAAATTTACTGCGTTCTATCATCGCTTCTACATTTTCGGCATAGCCATACTGCACCATACCCCACGAGGTAAGGCCTGGTTTTACTTTTAATAAGTACTTGTAATACGGTGCCTGCTGCACAATTTTATCAATATAATACTGCCGCTCGGGCCGTGGGCCTATCAGGCTCATTTGTCCTTTCAACACATTTAGTAGTTGCGGCAGTTCATCCAGCCGCCACTTGCGCATGAATCTTCCCCAAGAAGTAATCCGGATATCGTTGCTGCTTGAAAGTGCAGGACCATCCGCTTCTGCATTCGTATACATAGACCTGAATTTATAAATGCAAAATGGCTTGCCTTTATAACCTGCTCTTTCCTGTTTATATATAACCGGACCGCTGGAAGATAAGCGAACTTTTATGGCTATAAAAAGCATCAGCGGTGAAAGAAAAAATAACCCAATAAAAGAAATAACAATATCGGTCAGTCGCTTTATATGCTGTTGCCAATCGGGGAGCAAACCCGTATTAATATCAATCAAGCCGGCACCCAATACATTGCCTGTTTTTACAGAGCCCGAAAGAATATCCAGCGTACTGGGCTGTATGCGTATGGCTACATCTTTTTCGCTTAAGCGGCTGATAATAGTTTCTATTAGTACTTGTTCGGTTTTGTCAATGGCCAGTATTACCAATTTGATGCGATACTGGTCAATAGTATTTTCCAGTGCATCCAGCATAGCCAGTTGTATTAAATTTTTCGGCTGCTGGTTTTCTTTATTGATCGCAATATAACCCTGAACATAATACCCTTCGTTTCTTAATTTTTGCGCTGCCTCTTTAAAAATCTGCACTGCTTTTACTCCCGTACCTACTATTACTGCAGGGAACTTTATGATGCCATGTAGCAACTGTAGTTTTACCATGCTAAGTATAAGGCTCCTGTTAAAAAAGGTGATGATAAAATGTACTAAAAACAATACGGCAAAAGCAATGTAATAGTAGGTGTAATTGTTTTTGACATCATCCAGCAAAATAAAAAAGAACAAGGCCGTACAGCCAATACTACTACAAAGCAGGGTAGCAGTAAATTCGCCCAACCTGGATTTTTTGTATAAAGATTGATAGCTGCCGGTGAGTAAATACAGGATGTTCCAGCACGCAGGTATGCATATAATGCCCAGCCAGAATTTATAATTAATCTGAGGATGGCCATTGTAGATTATAGGCTGATGCAGTAATGATTTTCTTATAAAAAAGAAGGCAATCCATGCAAGGGCTGCGCTAACAAAATCGGTTATTGCATACCATACAGGAGCTATATACCTTTTTAAAGCCATGTATCAGGATGCGGAATGCGAACTGATTTTGTGCAAAATTTCGTGTGCTACTTCCATAGCCCGGTAGCCGTCTATTTCATTTACAACCGTCCTGGTATTATTACGGATTGCTTTTACAAATTCCTGGAGTTCCATCTTAATGGCATTTACTTCTGGCGTGGGAGCATTGGCTATGGCTATGGTTTTTTTTCCATGTGGCGTTTCTATATCAAATGCAAACACATTTTTATCTTCCGGTCCTTTTAGCTTAATGATTTCGGCGGTTTTGTTTAAGAAGTCAACACCTATATATGCGTCTTTTTGAAAAATGCGCATCTTCCGCATCTTTTTCATAGATATGCGGCTGGAGGTTAAGTTGGCTACGCAGCCGTTATCAAATTCTATCCGTACATTGGCAATATCAGGCGTATCGGTAAGGACCGCCACACCACTGGCCGATATAAATTTTACATCGCTTTTTACCACACTTAAAATAATATCAATATCATGGATCATCAGATCCAGTATCACGCTTACTTCTGTGCCCCGTGGGTTAAACTGGGCCAGCCGGTGCACTTCTATAAACATGGGATTTAGCTGCCAGTCTTTGATAGCGAGGTATGCAGGATTAAACCGCTCTACATGGCCAACCTGTAGCTTTACATCCGACTCCTGAACCAACTTCACTATTTGCTGCGCCTCCTGCATCGTATGCGCAAGTGGCTTTTCTACAAACACATGCCTGCTTTTTTTTATGGCTTTTTCGCAAATGTCAAAATGAAAATTGGTAGGTGCTACCACGTCCACTATATCGCTGGCCTCTATCAGCCCATCTACATCTGTAAAGCTTTGTATGCCGTACTGCTGCTGCACCTGCTTCGCAGTTGCTTCGTCGGGATCGTAAAAGCCTGCTATAGTAATATCTTCAATTTCTTTCCAGTTATTTAAATGAAACTTTCCTAAATGCCCGGTACCAAATACACCTACTTTATACATATGCAGTAATTGCACAAAGATAAGGTTCAATATTATAGTAGTGATGAACTGAAGGTTGGGTGCATTTACTAAAGATTCCTAAAATATTTAGCGATTCATTAAAAATAAAAATAAAAAAGATGGATGTTTGTGATGGTTTTCATTTTTAGTACAATGATTAAGCTGTATGTAATTTGTAAACAGATGGCTTTATTGGTTACTTATTTACTTTAAATTTTTTGTTATGCAGGCGGATATGGATAGCTTAAAGTTGTTTCTGCAACGCATAAAAGCACTGAGCTTTTTTGAGCGGCTATTTGGCTGGAATGCGGTACGAAACCAATTGATAGAAGCGGCCGCTAATATAATCAGCATCCAAAATAAACTGGACCATCAGCAAAGCCAGGCCAATATGCTGCAAGTTCAACTGGCTGGCTGTACGGAAAGCAACAAAAATTTGGTGACCGGAAATAACCAGTTGCAGTTGGAGTTGGCTACACTTAAAGAAAGGCTTTCCACTATTGAAAAAGAAGGACGCATTTTAAAAGAAGAATGTATCCGGCTGAAACAGGAAGATGAATTTAGAAGAGGCGAACACTCCAACGCCATGTTCACACTGCAAAGTATTAAAGAGCAAATTCAGCAGGAGCGGAAAACAGAAGTAGAAGAACGCACCAATGCAGAACTGGCACGCATTCGAAACTTGAAGGAAACATGGATGCATCATCAAACCCGCGTAAAAAACAATATCAAGGCGGTTTGTAATAAACATACTATAGAATATATTGATAAAGCACCTTTTAAAGGCGAGCCGGATAATGCCTTAAAAATAGGAGAGGAGTACATAGTATTTGATGCAAAAAGTCCTGGCGGTGATGATTTAACCCATTTCCCCAATTATATAAAAGACCAAGCTGAAAAAGCAAAAAAATATGCAAGGCAGGATTCAGTTAAAAGCGACATCTTTTTTGTAGTGCCTTCCAATACCCTGGAGATAATACACCAAACCTGCTATTGCCTGGGAGATTTTACCATTTATATTGTTTCGTTAGAGAGCCTGGAGCCCGTAATAGTGTGTTTGAAAAAAATAGAAGAATACGAATTTGCCGAACAATTAAGCCCGGAAGAAAGAGAAAACATTTGCCGGGTGATTGGGAAATTTGCCCACCTTGCTAAACGAAGAATTCAGATTGACAGCTTTTTTGCCCGGCAGTTTATTGAAATAGCTTACAAATGTGAAACCAACCTACCCGAAGATATTTTAGAGAAAGTAATAGAATATGAAAAGGCAGAAAAGCTCAATCCGCCTTTGGAGAAAAGAACAAAAGCCATTAATATACGGGAGCTGGAAAAAGACACTATTAAACTGGATGCAGAAGCCGGCAGTAAAGGAATTGTAATTGAAGACCTGCTCATATCCAATGGCATTAATAGCCTTCCTTTATATAAACGAAATAGCGAGTAAGAAGCGTAGCCTATAAAAAAGCCCCTGAATATCAGGGGCTTTAAAATTTATTGTGCAAAACTGTACCGGGGGCCTCCCTGCACAAACACTGCCAGCATACGTTGTTTTTGACCGTTCGAAAACATATACATGCAGGCATCATCCGTGTAGTCCATATAGTCCATAGTCATCTCTGTAAGTTTTTGGGTACAAGTGCTGGCCTTCGGAAAAGCCGGGCACC
>JAICHT010000288.1 GCA_025924755.1 Chitinophagaceae bacterium
AAAGAGGCATAATACTTACCAAATCCTTTTCCTTTTTTATAAAGCGGCAGAGTATTTTATGGCTGATAGGCGGCCTTACCCTACATTGCAAGCATTATCGAAATATTATTATGAATGCGCACCAAACACCTGGCGATCGTTACCCTGAAGATTTTACCAAGTCCACCGCTTTTCATATAGCTATTTTCGCTTCGGGTGCCGGAAGCAATGCCCAACAAATTATTTCGTATTTTAAAAACTCATCCTCGGTACATATTTCTTTGATTGTATGCAACAAACCCGGCGCCGGTGTATTGGCTATTGCAGAAAAAGAAAACATTCCCACCCTCATTATTGAAAAAGAGCCTTTCTTTAGAGGCGATGGATATGTGGCCCTATTAAAAGAACACGGTATCAATTTTATTGTACTGGCAGGTTTTTTATGGAAGATCCCGAAAACACTGACTGCTGCTTATACTAAAAAAATCATTAATATACACCCGGCCCTATTACCAAAGTATGGCGGTAAAGGCATGTACGGTCAATTTGTACATAGTGCCGTATTGGCTGCGCAGGATGCGGAAAGCGGCATTACTATACATTATGTAGATGACCAGTATGATCATGGAGCCGTTATTTTCCAGGCACGCTGCCCGGTAGATGCCACCGATACGATAGAGAGCCTTCAGAAAAAAATTCATCAACTGGAGCATGAATATTATCCAAAGGTTATTGAACAGGTTTTAAAAAATACTTAGTTTACACGTTATATTACTTCGCTATGAAAAAAATACTCCTTACGTACTGCCTGTTTTTTTACATTGCCTTCAATAGCCAGGGGCAAAGCATTTTTCCAAAACCGGTAGCCTTACAACAGGCTGCTCCTGCGGCGGCCGGGGTTTCTGCCGACCGCCTTGGCCGTATTGACAAGGTGCTGCAGCAATATGTAAATAATAACTGGATAGCAGGTGCCACGGCTATTGTAGCAAAGGATGGCAAAATAATTTATTACAAAAGCATCGGTTATAATGATGTGGAAAAGAAAACGCCTTTGGCCAAAGACGAAATCTTCCGAATTGCTTCGCAAACCAAAGCCATTACCAGTGTAGGCGTTATGATGCTTTATGAAGAAGGTAAAATTTTACTGGACGATCCTATATCAAACTATATCCCCGAATTTAAAAAGCCGAATGTATTAGACAAATTCAATGAAACGGATAGTACTTATACGACCGTGCCTGCTAAAAGAGAAATTACCATCCGCGATTTGCTCACGCATACTTCCGGTATCGGCTATGCGCAAATAGGCTCGCCACAGATGAACGCTATTTATTATAAAGCCGGCCTCACATCGGGTTTGGGTGTAAAAAAAGGTGTTATGCTGAGAGATAAGATGAAAGTGCTGGGTTCTATGCCTTTATTTCATCAGCCCGGCGAAAAATTTACCTATGGGCTTAATACCGATCTTTTGGGTTATTTAATAGAAGTAGTGAGCGGCACCAGTTTAGACCAGTTCTTCCGCCAGCGTATTTTTGAGCCTATTGGCATGAAGGATACTTATTTCTATTTACCTGCCGAAAAATACAACCGTTTAGCGCAGCTATATACCGAAGACAAAGAAAAGAAGTTGATGAAAGCGCCCGATACCAGTAATTTAAACGGAACCTTTTATGCCAACTATCCGGCACTCAACGGCACATATTATTCCGGCGGTGCCGGCTTATCTTCTACTGCTTACGACTACGCCCTTTTTATGCAAATGCTGCTCAATGGCGGATCGTACAACGGCAAACAATTGTTAAGCCCGGTTTCGGTACATATGATGACCAGCAACCAGATTGGACAATTAACAGTAAGCAATGGCGATAAATTTGGATTGGGTTTTGAAATTGTGCCGGAAGCCAATAACGGCCGCACACCAGTAAGCGTAGGCACATTTTCCTGGGGTGGTGCTTTTAGTTCCAGCTACTGGATAGATCCAAAAGAAAAAATTGTAGCGCAGCTTTTCATCAATCAAATGCCTATGAGCCATGGAGATATTCATGAAAAGTTTAAAGCTTTGGTGTACCAGGCGTTAAGCAATTAGAGAGTTAATGGATGATCGTTTGGAATGTAGCATCAATCACCGAATAACGATCATCCATACTATCATCTATCATCACCTCACTTTATCATTGCTTTAGCAATTTGTTTTGTTACTTGCTTCAAATCTTTGGGTGAAGTTTTTCTCTATGTATATCAAGCTGATAACTGTTTGCGCATTTTTGTTTTTGGCAAGCCATGCACAGGCGCAATACAAAGTACAAGGCACTATATACGACAGCTCCAGAAACCACCCCCTGGAAGCCGTAAGTGTAATGACAACCGGCGGCAGAGGCACTACCACTGATGCAAATGGCCATTACCAGGTGGATGTAGGCGAAAAAGATTCGGTCTGGTTTTCTTACTTGGGCAAGCCTACGGTAAAGTTCCCGGTATTAAAAATGGCAGATGTCAGCCAGTTCGATATTTCGCTGCGGGTGAATATCCCGGTATTAAGAGAAGTAAAAGTATTACCCAGAGATTACCGACAGGATTCCATTCAAAACAGAAAGGACTATGCAAAGGTGTTTGATTTTGAACGGCCTAATTTAGGCACTATGACTTCTATCGGGCCTACCGGGGCGGGCATAGACCTTGACGAACTGATACGTGTTTTTCAATTTAAAAAGAACAAAAGCATGGAGCGGTTTCAGCAGCGATTGGTAAGAGAAGAACAGGATAAATTTGTAGACCATCGCTTTAATAAACTATTGATACGAAGATTAACTGGCTTAACCGGCGATGAACTGAACCGCTTTACTTTATTATACCGCCCTTCTTACGAGTTCACTTTATATACCAGCGATTACGATTTCCAATCGTACATAAAAGAAGCGTACAAAAGATTTAAAGGACAAAAAGGCTTTTAAGTATTTTGTACAAGCAGCCAAATTATTGCGCCGCCCGCTTTACATTTATCTTCTCATATCATTTACTATGGATCAATTAACATTAGGCATTGGCACCCGCTTGCAACATACGCAATACGGCCCCGGCGTTATAGTAGGCGTTCGCTATGCCACCTATCTTATTTCTTTTATCAACCAGGGTATTAAAGAAATTAATAAAGACGATACTAAACTGGAAGAAATCATACCGGAAAATGTAACTGAAGAAATAGAAACCCATTCGGAAGTAGAGAAATCGCTGCTGAAAATTTTACGGTTGTGGAGCGGCGTTAGTGAGGTGGTGCCACTAGCCGACAAATGGAAGAATGGTTTGCTGCTGTTACAGCCTGCAGATAAAACGTTAAAGCCTAAAGAACTTCCTGTTGAAGATTTCTTTCACAAAATAGTGATGCTGCGCGACAGGCTGCGGGTGATGGAACAACAAATAAATGCTCACAAAAAACTAACCGATGAAGACAAGGTAAATTTGCAGCAATATATCACCCGTATCTACGGATCGCTTACTACTTTTAATGTATTGTTTAAAAATAAAGAGCAGTGGTTTGTAGGAGACAAGGGAGCTAAAGAAGATTAATATACCAAAACATGAAATATTTCTACGCAGCCCTGTGCTGCTTTATTACTTTTTTATCGCAGGCGCAGCAGTACAAAAAAATCCATCAAAAAGCGATTGTTGCCGATACGCATAATGACATATTGGAACAGTGCATAGGCAAGGGGCTCAGCTTTGACCAGGATTTACGCGGTAAAACACAATCCGACCTGAAGCGATTTAAAGAAGGTGGAGTGGATGTACAAATATTTTCCATCTGGTGTGATGGAAAACAACAAAATCCATATGCGTGGGCTAACCGGGAGATAGATACCTTATATGCTGTAGCTGCCCGCAATCCGGATAAAATGACCATTGTAAAAACACCCGCAGAATTATTGAAAGCCGTACACCAGAAAAACTTAGCAGCGATGTTGGGTGTGGAAGGTGGCCATATGATAGAAGGAGATCTGCACAAGTTAGATAGTCTTTTTTACAGGGGCGTCCGGTATATGACACTTACCTGGAACAACTCTACTCCCTGGGCTACATCGGCTATGGAAGAAACAACCGATTCACTGCTGCACCAGCCAAAAGGCCTTAGCAACTTTGGCAAAGAAGTGATACGCCGCATGAATGCTTTAGGTATGATGGTAGACTTAAGCCATGTAGGCGAACAAACATTTTGGGATGCCATTAATACTACCACAAAACCGGTGCTGCTTTCTCACAGTTCCGTATATGCGCTTTGCCCGGTATTTCGAAATTTAAAAGACGACCAGATAAAAGCCGTGGCTAAGAACGGCGGCGTGATTGATATCAATTTTTATTCTGGTTTTTTAGATAGCAATTATGACAAACGCCTGGCTACTTTTATCAGCCACCATAAAACAGAACTAGATTCTTTGGTAGCATTGCAACAACAGAGCTATCAAATTAATGGATACTTTTCTACCAAA
>JAICHT010000289.1 GCA_025924755.1 Chitinophagaceae bacterium
CTATATACTGAAGCAAAATGCGTTTGACACAGGTGGGTTATGGGATACCATTCCAGTTGCAAATTGAAACCCATAAAATGAAGCGATATATGATCCTAATATTATCAATCGTTGCGCTAATTATTGTCGCCTTAACCATTCGAAAATTAAATGTTGTAAATGAGTTCAATAAAGAAGTCAAACGATTATTTTCTCAATCAAAATATATATCTGATAAGATTTTTAATTACGAAATGCTGCAGAATTTGCCCGAACCTGTTCAACGCTATTTTAAGCATGTGCTAAAAAACGGACAACCCTATATTAGTTATGTAAGATTAACACATACGGGACTATTTAAACCTAATCAAAACCGAAATTGGGAAAACATTAAAGGCGAACAATATTTTACCATCGAAACGCCGGGCTTTATCTGGAAAGGCACTACATCTATGTTTACAGCCCGCGATATGTATATTGCTAACACAGGCAGACTTGTAGTTTCACTTTTTGGAGTTTATAATATTGTAGACGATAAAGGAGAAAAGTTAAACCAAGGAGAATTACAGCGATGGCTTGGTGAGAGTGTTTGGTTTCCCACAAATCTTTTGCCCAACAAACATCTGCAATGGACACCTATTGATAGTACATCAGCAAAACTTACTTTTACTTACACTGGCTTGACAATATCTTACCTTGTAACGTTCAATGAAACCGGAGAAATAACACAGCTTGAAACCCTGCGTTATATGGGAAATGATAACCTGGAAACATGGATCGGTAAAGTAGCTGACTATAAAGAATTGAATGGAGTAATAATACCGACAACTATTGAAGCCATCTGGAAATTAGCGAAAGGTGATTATAGTTATGCCAAGTTTAAAATTAAAACCATAACGTACAACAAACCAGAAAGATTTTAATGTAGACACAGATCGGCATGCAGCTAACAGGTGTTTACAATATAACTACGAACGGAACACTGATCAGCAGTAGTTTTTCAAGGAAGCGTTATATCTTTGGTAAAGAATATAAATAGTTCCGTACAATCCCTCCCGTTAATCCTCCACCATATGGATTTATAAAGTTTGACAGCCCCGTAATAAACCTGAATATTATGACAAACTTTTTTACCAACACACACGAAGTAGATACTTTCAATTTTGAAGTTGAAAAGAAGGTTCATGTTTCCGGAAAAATATCTGAAAGATGGGTGCAGCTTTTAAGCCGCTCCATTGCTTGTGGGGAAGACAAAAAAAGAGTTATTGAAAAAAAGGTTGGCATTTCAAAAACAGAAAGGGATGATTTAGAATCCCTGCTAAAAGGCAATATTGGTGTTAAGGGAATCGCTTCTATTGAATCTCAAATAAAAGCAAAAACCGGAATTGAAGTTAAATTGGAGTATGCCACAATCGAAACGGAAGAGACCACTTTTAAAGCACCTGAATGTGGCAGAAAAACTTTAATTGTTTATCAGTTGGTAAGAGAGTATGACATATCAATTATGGATAAAAGGTTTTTCTCTTTTTCAAAGGGCCAGACAAGAATTATACTAACAGAATACACCGACAATATTCATGATAAATCTTTAACTACCGATAATGACCCGGATTGTGGTTGTAAGGATAAATTGCAGGATGCGGATGACGGGATTCTTTCTCTTTTAATAAACAAATACTACCAACTTGTTACTCCCTATAAAATGAATCAAGATAAAGTTAGTCTGAAAAATCTGGGCATTGAGATAAGCATAGAAGATTTAGGAAATATGACACTGGATCGGTATACAATCAATGCTTCGCTTCTCCCCAACTACATTGTTTTCCTGGCTTCCATAAAATCCGAAGAGGTTAATATCTGCTTAACCTCAAACGGCAACCTTGCTTTTGACTATGCAGAAAGAATCAGATTCAATGAAAATTTGCAACCCTCCGCATTTCCTGAAGAATGGATGAAAGGCACTATCGGAGTGGCATATCCATTCAGAAAAGGATATGGATATCCATATGACCCGTACCATCTTTTTAGCCCTTTTCCCTACGGATCGGGTGAAGGGTTTATTATTCCTACAGACTTTCCACAGACAAGGTCTTTCGGACAGCAAGGTGAAAGCCTGGCAGATGAATAATTATTACCACTGATCCATGAGTACAAATTTTTAAGTGCCGATGCTGGCGAAATTGGTCTTGCAACTTTTGCAGTTGTTCTGCAGCAACGCACCCATTCAACTTATTCATTTACATTTGCAACACAACAATTTTTCTTATAAATAAATAATGAACCAATGAAAATAACCGTTGTAGGTGCCGGTGCCGTAGGTGCTACCGTTGCTGATAACATTGCCAGAAAAGAATTATGCGAAGAGTTAGTATTATTGGATATCAGGGAAGGTTTTGCAGAAGGCAAAGCGCTGGATATGACGCAAACCGCCGCCCTGCTTGGATTTGATACAAAAATTACAGGCAGTACCAATGATTATGCTAAAACAGCCGGATCGAACGTAGTAGTTATTACTTCCGGATTGCCGCGCAAACCCGGAATGACACGCGAAGAGTTGATTGGCACCAATGCCAATATTGTAAAAGGCGTGGCGCAAAATATTTTACAGCATTCACCCGATGCTATTTTAATAATTGTAAGCAACCCGATGGATACAATGACGTACCTGGCGTTGCAGGCTACCGGCTTACCTAAAAACCGCATTATTGGTATGGGCGGCGCATTGGATAGTGCCCGTTTTAAGTGTTATTTAAGCCAGGCACTGCAATGTTCTGCCAACGATTTAAATGCGATAGTAATTGGAGGCCACGGCGATACAACTATGATTCCATTAATTCGGTTTGCCACCTGGAACAGCGTGCCGGTTACTAACTTTTTAAGTGAAGAACAACAAAAGAAAATTGTAGCCGATACTATGGTAGGCGGCGCTACTTTAACCAAGTTAATTGGCACATCTGCCTGGTATGCACCGGGTGCTGCAGGAGCCGCTATGGTAGAAAGTATTGTGAGGGATGAAAAGCGGTTATTTGCCTGCAGCATATCCTTACAAGGCGAATATGGGCAAAATGATATCTGCCTGGGCGTACCTGTAACGCTTGGAAAAGGCGGCTGGGAAAAAATAATTGATTATAAATTAAATAGTGAAGAACAGCAACTGTTTAGCAAAAGTGCCGACGCAGTACGGGCAATGAATAATGTATTGCAAACTGCTTAAGTTTACCAGTATAATTTTGTAAAAAAGCGAAGAAATATTCTTCGCTTTTTTATTGCACTACTAATTTTTGCACGCCCACCCTTCCATCCTCTGTTAGTACTTTAATAAAGTACAAACCTTTTGATAAAACGAATGGTGGAATTTGATTGGTAAAGGTATCCAGCTTTTGAATGAGTACTTTTTTACCAGTGGCATCAAACACCTGGATGGAATAGGTAAATGGTGTTTGAACAATCAGTGTAATGGGTTCATTTTGCTTTGAAGGGTTTGGAAATACAATAACCGGCATATCAGGAAAGTAGTATACTGTTTCTACATTACTATAAACCAGGGAGCCGTTTACCAATTGAATTGCCAGCCTGTAGCGGTTAACGCCCCTGCTTAATCCTGCATCTGTAGCTGTAAATGAGGTAGTGGTTGGCGAGGTAAATGTTTGTACCATTTGAATACCGGCGGTAGTAAGTTTTTGAAAAGAAACCGACGCAATATTATAGAACGTTCCTACTTCAGCAGTAAGCAAGGCGCTATTGTTTTGCAATGAAGTAAGAAAGGTGCGCAAATAGCAGCCCACGCCCTGGTCGGTATAATTGATTGCATAACTTCTTAACCCATTTTTATTGGAAACAACTGGCGTTACAGCATAATAAAGCGAAGGAAATTGCGATTTTTTTAAAACAGAAAATGTGTCTGCTACAGTAAAAACCGGTTCTAAATATTTAGCTCCTAAATTATAAATTTGGTATTGAGCAACCGGCTGTTTATTCCAGTATAATAAAACAGAATCATTACAGTTAAAACCCACATTAAGCTTAGTGGTAACAGATAGCACAAACGTATCAGAAACTATTGATGTTGCAATGCCCGGTACTTTCATACGCAGCAAAGCAGTTGTCATAGTATCTGGTGCATCCCATTTATAATAATGGTCACTTAGGTTGATATTACTGTCAACAATTTGCCACGCGTTTCCGTTTGTTGAAAATTCAATGGAAGCGCTACCGGTTAAAGTAGTTTGCCATCGCAGTACATTTCTTTCTGCCGTACGTAATACATCTGATGCGGTGGGATACGTCCATACAAATTGATCCATGCTATCTATTTGATAGGCTATGGAAAAAGGTTGAGTGCTTGTAACTACGCGGCTTCCCCTGATTTTTAAATCATAGTTTCCGGCTTGGGGATTATCAATGCTTATTTGTTCTACATTATTTAACGTATCTGTTTTTCTTA
>JAICHT010000290.1 GCA_025924755.1 Chitinophagaceae bacterium
CTTTGATATAAAAAAGGACCTTCCCGAAATCACCAAAGAGTATATCACTTTTATTAATCCCCAGCTTTACAAGACAGATTTACCCCACAAATTAAAACTTTTGCAATCGCTGGATCTTGCACCAGCTGGCATCATTGCCGATGTTAGGACAATACGAAATAAACTGGAGCATGAATATGAGCAGTTTAGCGATAAAGACGTTCAAAATGCCATACAATTAGCGGACTTGTTTATCAATGCCACGGATAGTAAATTAAAAATGGTTTGGGCATATATAGGATATAAAGTAGAGTAGGGCATCACCAGCAAGCTGGTGAGCGCCATTAATAAAATAGCTGAACGGAGCCCAAGATGACTTTTAAGATAACTATATCCTTCCTGTAAACCCTTCCAGATATCTTCTTCCTGTTTTTTTCGTTCGGGTATTTTTATTTTCATTAAAAGAAGGGAGCCGATAACCGCAAAAAAACTTAAAAAATTAATTAAAAAACAAATGCCTTCGCCAAAACTGCTCAATAAAATTCCGGCAGCAGCAGGCCCCAGCAACCGCGCCAGGGTTACCATAGAGGAGTTTAAGGCAATGGCATTAGGCAAATCTTCGCGGCTTTGCACCAGCACAATCATAAACGATTGGCGCGAAGGCGTATCAAAAGCATTAATAATACCAAGCAGCACGCTAAGTAAAATAATGCCGGTGATATTGTAGTGCGAGGTCATTACCATAAAGGCCAGGATACCGGCCTGAATCATCGAGGCTATTTGGGTAAACAATAACGTACGGTAACGACTATGCCGGTCTACATAAGCACCTGCATAAGGCGATAGCAATAATACCGGAATTTGCCCGGCAAAGCCTACCAGCCCCAGCATAAATGCTGAATGCGTTATATTGAATACCAGCCAGCTAACCGCAATCCGCTGCATCCAGGTGCCTATTAACGATATGGCCTGCCCTGAAAAATATAATCGAAAATTGTAAAAATGCAGTGCTCTTAAGGAAGGAGGTAAATTCATCCGGCGCCTATTAAATTTCTTTACTGATGGTTCAAACCTTACGCAGTATGAATATAGCAAAGAGTGTGCAGAGCAGGATATTCAATACATCACTTTACATATTTACTTTTAAAATAAAAACAGATGCCGTATTGCGCCTGTAAATAACCCGCCTTCAATTTATTAACTCCAATTAATTTTGTACTATGCAAATGGAAATGTTTAAAGAAAGTTTATCCGGTGCAACTCCGCAAATGGATTGGTCGCCTTATATAAAGGCTTTATGGTTTGATGCAAAAGAAAACTGGAGTAAGGCGCATGAACTTATACAGGATTTAACCGATAAAAATGCTGCATGGATACACGCTTATTTGCATAGAAAAGAAGGAGATATTGGAAATGCAGATTACTGGTATTGGAAAGCTGGCAAAAAAAGACCCGATATTTCTTTAAATGAAGAATGGGAGCAATTGGTAATTGCATTGCTATAAAAAAACAGTATAGGATATTGTTTTAAATAATATCCTATATTGATAGGAGATAACTTTAGAAATGGAAATGAGCTGGCTAATTTGCCCGGTGCCATAATTTAAAATAGGTTAATGCTTCTTTTCTTTTGATTTATGCGATGCTCCGTGGTGCTTTTTGTGTTTTTTGTGATGTTTTTTCCCATGCTTGCCTTCTTTATGATCTTTGGTGGTTTGATGCATCGTGGTAGAAGTTCTTTGTTGCGCTGTTCCGTCGGAAGTTTGCGCAGCGGCGAAGCCGGCAATGCCAAAAGAGAACAAAGCTGCCAATAGTAAAGCTTTCATAATTATTTGTTTGTGTAATCAGTAGTGCAATTATTGTGCTTGCCTATGTCTAGAAGTTTATCCCATAGTAGATAGCACAGCCTTTTAATAATTTTAGGGCATTTATTTTTTTATAAATTTTTTCTTCTTTCGTTAAACTTCTGTTTACTTGTAAAGTCTTAAAGGGGATTATACCCGTTTTAATCTGTTTGATAAAATTTGAGAACCCTGAAAGCTGATTATTTTAATTCGCCCAACCGCACCCTTTTAACCCCCTCTTTTAAGAGGGGTTTTTATTTTAGCCTTTCCTGATCATATCCAAAGTAGCCTGATCTTTATTAATTTTATTAACTCTACTTAAAAGATATTTTGGCTGCCACTTGCATTATTAAAAAACCTATTGTATTTTGTCCATGGTTTTTCATAGGATATTGGATTTTAAAACGGGGCTGAATTTCTATTCTGGCCCCATTTTTATTTTCAGCCCTCCTATACCTTAAAAGCATTGCACAAATTTTTCAGCCATTTTAAATTGCCAAACCATCGGTATGGGATCAGGATTGACCTTGTCATTGATCTATGATATTATAAAAGCGAATAGGAAGTTGAAGGTAAAGGCCAAGAAAGTGTAGGGGGCGGATGTTATAATTGTACTTCCGGTATTAGTACTGAAATAAATGAATTAATTTTCCTGAATAAAACCAAAACCATTGTTTATGAAGATACTTGTAGTGGATGATGAAAAAGATATGCAGGCTCTTTTTGAACAACGCTTTAGAAAGGAAATAAGAGATCAGAAGGTTTCATTTGCCTTTGCCAACTCCGGCGAGGAAGCACTCAGTTACCTTTACGGCCATAATCATGAAGCGGTGCTCATTCTTTCCGATATCAATATGCCGGGTATGAGCGGACTGGAACTGCTTAAGCACATCAAACAAAAATACAGCACGCCGCCTCCAATTGTGATGATGATTACCGCCTATGGCGATTCCGATAATTACCACCAGGCTATGCAACTGGGTGCTGATGACTTTTTAACCAAACCCCTTGACTTCACTTTACTAAAAGGAAAATTAAAAATTGCAAACTAATGGCAAAGATTTTAGTAGCCGATGATGAAGTGGACCTGGAACTGCTTATTAAACAAAAGTTTCGGCGGCAGATCCGCGAAAATAAGTATGAGTTCATTTTTGCTTTAAACGGTAAAGAAGCTCTTGAAATGCTGCATCTTCATCCGGAAGTGGATGTGGTTTTGAGCGATATCAATATGCCTGAAGTAGACGGCCTTACGCTATTAACTAAAATAAGCGAAATAAGCCCTATTATAAAAGCGGTTATGGTATCCGCTTATGGTGATATGGACAATATCCGCACTGCTATGAACCGAGGCGCATTTGATTTTGTAACCAAGCCGGTAAATTTTGAAGATCTGGAAGTAACAATCGAAAAGACCCTTTATCACGTAAAGCAGTTAAAAGAAACCCTGCAGGCAATTAAGGAAAATAATATCCTGCGCATGTATGTAGATGAAACCGTACTAAAATTTATGAACCGCCATGAATTTGAATCTACATTACTGGCCAATGAAACCATAGAAGCTACTGTGGCCTTTATTGACATTTGCAGTTTTACCAATATCAGCGAAAATGAAACACCAGATGTGGTGGTAAAAATACTGAATACCTGTTTTGAAGTAATTGTAAAAGAGATAATAGCGCAGGGTGGCTATGTAGATAAGTTTATTGGTGATGCGGTGATGGCTGTGTTTAAAGGCGACTACCATTTGGACAAGGCTATTGAAGCTTGCCTTTCTGTACGCCGGGAAATAGAAAAAATTCCGAACCAGGCGCAAAAAGTAACGTTTTTGCCCAAAGCATCTATTGGCGTTAACAGTGGGGAAATGATCAGTGGCAACATTGGTTCTGCTACGCTTCGCCGGTTAGATTATACGGTGATTGGCGATGTGGTGAATACGGCACAACGCTTACAGTCAGTAGCAGAGAAGGGTCAGATTCTTATTAACGAAGCTGCTTATCAGAAAGTAAAAGAATCTTTTCATTGCAAAAAAATAGGAGCAGTACATTTAAAAAATAAATCGGGAGCTATAGAAGTGTATGAAGTGTTGGGCTGATGATTTGTAGTTTTTGCTACACGAAAGTTGACAGATTGTATAAAAAATTAAACCCTGCAATATGCAGGGTTTATAGATACTATACAAAAGAGTTGTTTATTTTTTACCGCTTTTGGTCTTTACTTTTTTTACTTCTTTGGAAGTAGTTTCCATTTTTGACTGCTCCGCTTTTTTATAATCGTCTGTTTTTACGTAAGCGTCCCATGCAGCATTGTCCAATACTTCACCACTTATTTTTACATCTTTTGGTTGCTGGATGCCGGCAAGTTTAATATAGACATCTTTATTAAAAGGAGCTACGGCAGCCGCATTATAATTTACTTTTAATTTAGTGGTAGCACCAGGAGCAATTGGTTCTTTAGGCTCTTCCGGCGTGGTACAGCCGAAGGAACCCCAGTCATTTTCAATTACTAGCGGCTTATCGCTATTATTGGTTAATTCGAAGTAAGTAGATACAGGAACGCCTTGTTTAATTTTTCCAAAGTCATATTTTTCCGTA
>JAICHT010000291.1 GCA_025924755.1 Chitinophagaceae bacterium
AGCACCTTCAGGTTGGTTGCTGTGGGGTTGGTTGTTTTTATTTCCTTATAAGTACTTGCAGAAAACTTAACCGGCCATCTATAGCTCCTGCTGGCATTAAAAGAAACGCCGATAAGTACACCAATAATGACAATAGTAAAAAGAACCAATTGCGTATACCAGATAATGGTGAGCACTGTTTTGGCAATGGATGATAAAGATCTTTTTCCAAGATAATTCATATTGCAGGTTTTAAATTTATTGTAAGTTATGATATATTTATTGATAAACGATAAATATTTATTCTTTACTTGATTTATATTAGGTAGGAAACATTATACGAACCGGCCCATATCAATGCAAAACATTAATAGCCCATACAGATAATTTGAAACTTATATTTTATCTTGACGGATTGGTTGGTCATACTTTGAGTTTGACAATTTGCAGAGATGTATTAAAATTTAAAAAGCCTTTTGAAAGTTCTATGATTAAACAGCCACCTCATGACATTTAGTAATATTAATCATTCCCAGGTACGATATACCATTGGAGCATTTATTTTTGGTATAGTAATAATAATTTTTGCTATACAGAGGCTAATAGTTATGTGGACACCTCAAAGTTCCTTAACTGCATTAAAAGGTACTCTGCGGAGCTGTGATACATATGTAACTACGGTAACGTCCACTTCTTGCTTTGGGTATACGCATGATAGCCAAAAAGCAGAACTTTTATTTTACCTGAATGAATTTCCAAAGAAGTTCTCTCTTGTTGAAAATATTGGCGATGATTTTAATTCCAGTGCCTATGAGAATATTAAGGCAGGATTAAGACACGCTGACTCTGTAACTGTTTGGGTGCAAAAAAGCGAGTTAGAGGGTCTGGAACCAAAAGTATTTCAGATAGATACTGATAAGATAACACTTTTAGACTTTGATACAGTAAGATTTAAAGACCGGTCCTTAACAGCTTACTTGTTACTGCTAGGGCTCGGCTGTATATTCCTTCCTGTTTATCTTTTCATTATTTCACCGGCTGAAAAGAATCAATTGCAATAAACTCCTGTCGACAACTAACCGCTTTGTAAACTTAGCGTGATGAAGTAATTTGTAAGAAGAAATCAAGATTCAAAAACTGAATATAAAATTCGGCTCTTTAAGAACTATATTTTTAGAGGCTAGCTGTAATATCAAAGTAGTTCTCTTGAAACACAAGCAACTTCATTTAAATTTAAACTGAAAAACTATATAGCTGCTGCTAAAATTTATACTAGCTGTATCAAACAACCTTCATGCAAAAGACACTATTTACCTACATCCTTTTTCTATTGTTTACAAATGTGTTTGCACAAAAAACAGAGGTAAGCGCTTTATTAAACTCAGGACTGTTTTCATTTTCAGGCCCATCTGCAGAAACTGTTTCCTTTATTAATTACAGCGATCACACCAATTCCGGATACACCAATAATCCCTATGGTTCAAAAAACGGGCTTTGCTACGGCTTATCTGCAAAAGTGCAGCATATTTCAAAAAGCCATTTCATTGCAGGATTCAATTTGGGTTTTGAAACCCTAAGAAGTAAAATTTTAATTAACGGTATTAGTGGATATACCGGGCCATCTACTTATGAATATACCGCTACCGGCCAAACTTTTTTATACCATAATTTTCTAAACCTTACTCCGTTTATTGGGTACAGGTTCAATGTAAAAAAAGTAAACATTGATATTACGGGTGGCTTTGATATGGGGTACTGTTTATCGGCAAAAGAGAAAGGCAATGCTACTGCGGAAAACGGCATGAAATATACTACTTCAGTTAACCGGAAAACCATCAAAACTGATATCAGGCCCGGTATGCAGCTTTCCGGATCTTACAAAAAAATCGGAATATATGCAGGCTACTCTTACGGGCTTAGAAATTATATGTCGGGTTATATTGGTGGCATCAATGAATGTTATGCAAGGCTTTTGCGGTTTGGCATTACTTATCAAATTAAATGGTAAGTACAGTTTTTAGATTCCTGATTGTACCTAAAGAGCCATAAGCATTTATCCATATAACTCTAGGTGAATGGCTTTCCGGTCGTAACCCAATTGTACAATACGTGCCTTCGCTTCATCAATCATAGCCTTCCATCCGCATAAATAAAACAAAGCCGGTGGTAACGCTGTTTCGTCCTTCCTGTTCTGATGCAGCAGCTTTTCATAAACCGGGTGTACATATCCTTGTTGTCCGTTCCATTGTTCGCGGGAAAGGGTGGGTATATAATGAAAGTTGGTGATCTCGCTTTCCAGATACTTCATCTCGTGATGATACAATAGATCTTTGGAGGTACGCGTACCAAAAATGAGGTACAGGTTCTGATGCGGAATATGATGCAGCATGATATAATTAACCATACTTCGAAAGGGTGCTATACCGGTGCCGGTGCATATCATAAAAATATCTTTATCTACAGGGGTCGGAAGTGTAAACACACCCAGTGGCCCGCGGAGCGTTAGTTCAGATCCTTCTTTTATTTCTGTAAAAAGATACGTAGATCCGGCGCCGCCTTCAAGCAGTACAATCAATAATTCAAATGTATTGGTTCGGTCGGGCCAGGAGGCAATGGAATAGCTTCGTACCCGCTTGTTAGGTTTTTCATGTATCGGCAAATCAAGTGTCACAAACTGACCCGGAATAAAATCAAACGCAGGCAGTTCGGGTATTTGAATCCAGAAGCGACGGGTATTAAAGGTCTCATCTGTAATTTTAGTAACCACACCTTTGCGCCAGGGTTGAAGTGCCATTTATCAATTTTATGTAATTTATATAATAGATTGTATTCTATAAAATTACAGAAGTTCAACTGTTGGCACAGTAGTTGAGAAAGGAACTACGAAATTTCAGATTTTCAGGTTTTGTCAAAAATATTTTTGTCGGACGGTTTAGGTTAGAGGCCAGTATTCTTACTGGCCTATATTTTTATTGTAGGGCCATTGGTGCTAAAGCCGATAGCGTTTTTAAGGTAGCATAATAAAACCTACCGTTCATTTTATACAGCACTACTACTTCGTGTGTCTTTGCCAGCAATGTTCCCTTATTACCGTTTTTACTGTTTACCAGGGGTACCGCCTCCAGTATCATTACTTTATCCGGGGTTTTGGGTACGAGCGTTACAGATGTTGGATGGTTGGGATTCACATCATTAGTAGCCACTACCGGAGTTTCATTAATAGTTACAGGATTGGCTGCCCAGTGCGTTCCTTTAATCCATATTTCGGCCGGATAGATGCGGGGTTTAGCAGGAGCAGTTATATAAATTTTATAATTGCTGCTCCTGTTATCCGATGTATTCTTCTCTATTTTTCCATCATCAGTTATAGCATGGCGTTTAGCTTTCATACCCATGGATACCGGTTGTATATAGCCATATAGTTTTACTTTAGAACTGGTTTGAGCGTTTGCAAAAAACAGGTTTCCTAGAAAGGTAAGTACTATAAAAATTTTTGCTTTCATGTTTGTATGATATACTATGCTGTATGTAAGTTTAGTGAGCATATATGTTAAAACCCTCTTTTGCAAGAGGGTTTTGGTTTATTGTTTAATTACCTTTTGAATATACCGGTACTTGCCATCGTCACTATTAATTACCAATAAATAATGGCCTCTAGCAAAAGTTGAGATATCTACTGCACCACTTGAATATGCTGCTTCATTTTTATATAGCTGCTGGCCTGCCATATTAAATACCTGCACCAGGATTTTTTTGATAGTAAACATATTTCCTGTCCTGTATTGAATTAGCGTGCTGGTAAGTGTAGGGTATACGGCGCTGATAAAGTTTTTATCATTTATCACCGGGTCATTTATGCCAGTAGCTACGTTATTATCCAGTACTACGGCATCGCCTATTTGTGCTTCAAAAGCACCATTGCCATGTGTGCCTACTACCATGGTGTTGTCTTTTTGCCGAACGGCCAATGACCGGATGATAGCTGTTTTTATCATGCCGCTTCCCTCTTTCAGCCAGGTAGTGTTATTGCCGTTAATAGTGGTAGTGCTGTATAAACCTACCGATGTACCTACATAGTATTCTACGCCGGATGTTTTAACCACTATGGCGCAACTTTGAGAAGAGACCGGCTCCAGCGCCCCGTCTAATACCTGCCAGGTAGGAGTAGCAGAAGTGGCATTGCCTGTCCAAAAGATATTGGATATGGTGGAACTGGCGGCATCATAGTTAGAGACTACTACCATTATGGTATCAGCACTTCTTGGGTTTACTGCAATGCCGGCCACATAGCTGCCTGCCGTCATCGTAGTAGGTGTAATATTAACCGGAGTAGCCGATTGCGCTGCCGTACTGGGATTATTGTACCGATATACGTGCCCGTTGTCGGTAGCAAAATACAGGTATTGATTACCGTGGTTTCTTTTGCTGAGGG
>JAICHT010000292.1 GCA_025924755.1 Chitinophagaceae bacterium
ATCGGCTATTCGTTTGCAAAGCAAATTGCCGAAGAGCCCAAGCCGTTGTACGTAGCAGAGATCAGTAGTTTTCAATTAGACGATATTAAAGATTTCCGGCCGGATGTAGCCGTGTTGTTGAATATTACCGAAGATCATTTAGACCGGTACGACTATAAGTTCGAAAACTACATCCGAAGTAAGTTTCGCATTACGATGAACCAAACACAAAATGATTATTTCATCTACAATCTGGATGATGAAGTAACAATGAAGTATATCAACAATTTTCTAAACCAATCAAAAGCTTTACCTATGAGTATGAAGCAGGAAGTAAAAGAAGGCGGCTACATAAAAAACGACGAGATGCACATTAAAGTAGCATCCGAAGAGCAGTCTATGAGCGTGTACGATTTTGCCCTAAAAGGTAAACACAATCAATATAATACAATGGCAGCAAGTGTGGCGGGTGCTACTATGGATATTCGAAAGAGTAAAATCCGTGAAGCGGTGCAGACGTTTCAAAGCCTGGAGCACCGTATGGAAGCGGTGGCTACCGTGCGGGGCGTAGAGTTTATTAATGATAGTAAAGCCACTAATGTAAACTCGGCCTGGTATGCGCTGGAAAGTATGACAAAGCCTACCGTGCTGATATTGGGCGGAATTGATAAAGGAAATGATTATGAGTTAATAAAGGACCTGGTGAAAGAAAAAGTAAAAGCAATAGTTTGTTTGGGTACAGACAATTCAAAAATACATCAGGCGTTTAATGGAGAAGTTACCACTATTGTAGATACTGCCAGTGCAGCAGAGGCCGTACAGGCTGCCTTTGAATTAGCGGTAGTAGGAGATGTGGTTTTATTAAGCCCGGCCTGTGCTTCATTTGATCTGTTTAAAAATTATGAAGACCGCGGGCAACAATTTAAAGAAGCTGTAAAAAATTTATGAGCGAAACTTCCGACTTTAAATTTTCCGATCTTACCCAGATAAAAAGTAGCACGCTTTTGAATAAAACAAAAGGTGATAAAGTTATCTGGGCGGTTGTACTGTTGCTGGTGCTGGTATCGCTGCTGGTAGTGTACAGTGCTACCGGTTCGCTTGCTTATAAAATGTATAAGGGCAATACAGAGATTTATTTGTTTAAACAGATTGCTTTTATTGCGGTTGGTTTTGCTATTATTTATTTTGCCCACCTTGTTAATTATACCATCTACTCCAAAGTTGCCAAGATATTATTCCTCTTATCCATTCCGTTGCTTTTTTACACCTTATTTTTTGGCGTCCGGTTAAACGAAGGAAGCCGGTGGATACGGCTGCCTATTATTAATATGACCATGCAAACCTCCGACCTGGCGCGGCTTGCATTGTTTATGTACCTGGCCCGGTTGCTTAGTCGCAAACAAACCAAAATAAAAGATTTTAAAAGAGGCTTTCTGCCGGTGATTATTCCGGTAGCACTTACTTGTTTATTGATTGCTCCGGCCAATTTATCCACAGCATTGCTCTTGGGTTCCAGTTGTATGGTTTTGCTTTTTATCGGCAGGGTATCAGGTAAGCATTTATTACTGACCATTGGTATAGCAGCTATCCCGGTAGTATTGCTGATTATGGCTGCGGTTATTAAACATAAAACTTCGGGCAATGAAGAAGTAACTACGACTAAAGAAAAATCAACCAAACTTTTTGCACGGGTAGATACTTGGATCAGCCGGGTAGAAAACTTTATGTATGGCGATAAAGAAGCCGATAATGATAATGTGTACCAGGTCAACCAGGCAAAGATAGCCATTGCAAAAGGTGGCATATTTGGTAAAGGTCCGGGCAATAGTGAGCAACGAAATTTTCTACCGCAGGCTTACAACGATTTTATTTATGTCATCATCATAGAAGAATATGGATTATTAGGGGGCGCCTTCATCATATTTGTATACCTGGTTTTTTTGTTCAGAAGCATACGTTTGTTTAAGCGGTGTCCATATGCCTTTGGAGCGTTCCTGGCGTTAGGGCTCAGCTTTACTTTGGTATTGCAGGCAATGGCCAATATGGCAGTGAATGTAAATTTATTCCCGGTAACAGGTGTGACGCTGCCATTGGTAAGTATGGGAGGCAGCAGCTTTTTATTTACCTGCCTGTCCATCGGAATCATATTAAGTGTAGCAAGAAACGTGGAGCAGCTGGAAGGTAAAAAAGCGGCATTGGCAGTAGAACAAAATATAGATCTGGATAAAGAAGAAGAGGAAGAAGTAGCGGAGGAAGCAGTGGCTTAATTGATTAAAGTTGTAGTAATAAAGCAATGGCAGGTGAACATTCTAAAGTATATAAAATTATTATAGCAGGAGGCGGAACAGGCGGACATATCTTTCCGGCTATTGCTATTGCCAATGCTATAAAAAAGATAGCTCCTGCTACGGACATATTATTTGTGGGAGCTAAAGGTAAAATGGAAATGGAAAAAGTGCCGCTGGCAGGCTATCAAATAAAAGGCTTGGACATTGCGGGTTTCAACAGAAGTTCTTTAATTAAAAATATAGGACTGCCTTATAAACTGGTAAAGAGTTTTTTTCAGGTGAGGACAATTGTAAAAACGTTTAGCCCCGATGCAGTAATAGGAGTAGGTGGTTATTCCTCCTTTCCGGTATTGAGGTATGCGCAAACTAAAGGCATCCCTACGTTTATACATGAATCCAATTCGTTTGCCGGAAAGACCAACATTTTATTAGGTAAAAAAGCAACAAAGGTTTTTGTAGCTACCGATGGTATGTCAGCTTTTTTTCCGCTAGGCAAAATTGTGGTTACCGGAAACCCGGTACGTAAAAGCATTGTAGAGAAGTCTATTTCAAAAGTGGAAGCATTACAAGCATTCGGCTTGCAGGAGGGAAAGCAAACCGTGCTGGTTATTGGTGGAAGTTTGGGTGCCAAATCTATTAATGAAGCGATTGATAAACACCTAGATGATTTGCTCAATAACCAGTTGCAAGTTATTTGGCAAACCGGCAAGCCATATGAAGCAAAAGCAAAGGAAAGTACAGCAGGAAAAAAGGGTATTTGGGTATCGCCGTTTATTGCTAAAATGGAAGAAGCTTATGCCGCTGCCGATATGGTAGTATCACGGGCAGGCGCCATGTCCATTGCTGAATTGTGTGTGGTAAAAAAGCCGGTTTTGTTTGTGCCTTACCCGTTTGCAGCTGAAGATCATCAAACGGTAAATGCAACAAACCTGGTTCAGAAAAATGCAGCCCTGATGGTAACCGATAAAGAAGCAACGGATAAAGTAGTTTCTATGATCATTGCATTATCAAAAAACGAATCTGAACAACATAAATTAATTACGAACATTAGTGGCCTCGCCATTACCGATGCGGATGAAAAAATTGCTCAAGAAATTTTAAGTGCAATTCAATAAAATGAATAACGATTTACATATACCACAAAATACATCTATCACTTCTTTACAGGAAGTAAAAAAGGTATATTTTATTGGCATTGGCGGCATTGGTATGAGCGCTATTGCACGTTACTTTCAGTGGAAAGGTATATTAGTAAGCGGTTACGATAAAACACCCACACCTTTAACCCGGGAACTCGAACAATCCGGTATAGAGGTACACTACTCAGAAGATGTAAATGCCATTCCAAAAGATGCGGATGTGGTAATATACACACCTGCAGTTCCAAAGGACCAGGCGGAACTGGTGTATTATCAAAGCCATGGATATAAAGTAGTAAAGCGCAGCGATATACTGCAAGCCATTACAGCAGGCACTTTTAATATTTGTGTAGCAGGCACACATGGCAAAACCACCATCAGCACCATGATTGCGCATATATTGCGCCACAGCGGTTATGGCTGCAATGCTTTTTTGGGTGGGATCTCCCTTAACTATGGCACCAACTTTTGGAGCAGCGAAAAAGAAGTATGTGTGATTGAAGCCGATGAATACGACCGCAGCTTTTTGAAACTGAACCCAGATATTGCGATCATTACTGCGGTTGATGCCGATCATCTGGATATATATGGTGATGAAAAGTCGCTTCAGGATGCCTTTGTGGCTTTTGGTAATAAGGTAAAAGAAGGAGGATTGCTGATTACAAAATTTGGATTGAAGCGGATGGCAGAAATTTCCACTGCTCAAAAAATAACATACAGCTTGCAAAATCCGGCTTCTACCGTATTTGCAGAAAATATTTTAATCAATAATGGAACTTACCGTTTTTCTGTAGTACTCCATGATAAAATGATTACAGGGTTAGAGTTGAATATTGGCGGCATGCACAATATTGAAAATGCCGTAGCTGCAATTGCCGTGGCTGACCAATTGAATATTGATGCGGAAAAAATAAAGGAAGCTCTTGCAGCTTTCAAAGGCGTAAAGCGCCGCTTTGAGTATGTGATTCCACCAAAGC
>JAICHT010000293.1 GCA_025924755.1 Chitinophagaceae bacterium
ATTGATTCTTGATTAAAACATTTAGCTGATCCTTACACCAATGAATTATAAATTAGCTGGTTACTTTATTCTTCCGCTACTTACTTAAAGTCATTAGTATCCAATGCCAACCCATTATATAAGGTTTTATAGGTCTCATAACACCTAAACTGATACACATAACACAGTTCATAGATAAAATTATTTTTGATTGCCTTGGCAGACTGCCCTGCATCTTCTACTGCGTATTATTACTTTTAAGAAACCGGACATTTACTTTACCAATTTTTATTATATTGTCAAACTTGATGATTTCCATAAAATATTTAAGCAAAATGACCTTAATCGGCTTGGTATTTTCAGCATTTTAAGCCTTTTACTCATATGGCATCAGGTTTGTAACGTTTTATTTGCTTAAAGTACGTTATATGACGTTGCAACATTTTAAAGCGCTTAGCCTGGACAGGCAGCGTACCACTGTATTAAAGAAAGGAGTGTTTTTGTCAGACCGCAAAACAGGAACATTTTGTATTATGCTTTTTCAATTGGATGGCCTGTATATCGAAGTGTTTTTTCTTAATGAAAATGATGAAATTTTATGGATCAAATGCTTTGATAGTACTGATGCTCTCGATCCCTATTTACCGCAAATTGATCTATCGAAACTGGTAAACTAATAATCTTCCCGCCATACGTTACCTTTTTTGTATAAAGTAAAAGGCAGTCAAAGACTACCTTTTATCTGGTTGCAATTTATGTGCAACGGGGTAAGTACTGATTAAAACAAAAGAGATATAATATCGTTTAAATGCTATTAGTTTGAAAAGGTTCCTCCGCCTTTAAGGTTGTTTTTTACTACCTCAATATAATCTTCCAGTAATGCACTATAGTAGCTTGTACCCATTACAAAAAACTCTACTGTTGACATTACATTTATTACCAGCTTCCGGTTGATAGTTCCCCTGCTGATATGACCAAGCATTTTCGAAGGAAAAACCATACTTTTCATTACGGCTAATTTTCCCTGTCTTTTCCATAACTGTGCCAAATTAATTAAAAAAGTACCTTTTGTCAGAAGTTTAGCGGAATCTGCATATCATCTGCATTTAAACGTTACCAGGTCCATAAAAAACATATTTCTCATGCACTTTTTAAATGGAAAGAATTGGAGAATTTATATTTAAAGAAATAGCACTACTCTTATATTTCATAAAACAAATAGATAATAGTAAAAAAAGGAAAGCATAAAATTTGCGGGTGTTTATGCCGGCTGATTTATTAGAGAGAAGCCTGGCAACGCATCCACCTGAATCTATTCTTACGTATGTATTAGGTTAAGAATGACCTTTCAATAGGAAGAATTATATTTTATATGCTGAAGATGATAAAGAGGATTATATGCTCTTGAAAGAAGCATTGCAACAAATCAATGAAGAAGTGGGCCTTGTTCATATAAGCACTGGATACGAGCTTATCAGTTATTTGCAAAACCTTACCAGTGCTGCTTATCCATCGCTCATTCTTTTAGATATGAATCTGCCGCTGCTGAACGGTAAAGAAACCTTTGATTTGCTGCAAACTGATACCAATTATAAAAAAGTTCCTACGTTTTTCCTGACCACTTCCTTTAAAACCAAAGACAGTAAATTCCTAAATGAAACCGGCACTAAGCTGCTTCAAAAACCCGATTCTTTTGCCGATTGGATTACGATTGCCGGCCAGTTGGCAAACCAATGCTGTACCGGCAATTAACAGGGTTTACCGCCAGATCTCAACATGCATTTTTGCCTAAAATTGAAAGTTTTTTGTCTTATAAAATCAAGCTTCTTACTTTTATTAATATAAGCAAACACATACCATGGTAAAAAAGATATTGGTTATTCTATTGATAGTTTTAATTGGAATACAATTTATCCGACCTGCAAAAAATAGTGGCAATGCTACAACCAGCACAGATGTAACACACTATGTGCAGGTACCGGATACCATAATGCATATGTTGAAACGTTCCTGCTACGACTGTCATTCCAACCATACCGACTATCCCTGGTATGTCAATATCAATCCCATTGGCCTCTGGATGCGCGGCCATATAAACGACGGAAAAGAAGAACTTAATTTTTCGGATTTCTCTAAATACGACAAAAGAAGAATGGATCATAAGTTAGGAGCAATAGCCGATCAGGTTAAAAAAGGTGAAATGCCTTTAACTTCTTACACTCTTATACATACGTACGCCAAGCTTAACAAAGACCAGATAAACCTGATCAGCCAATGGGTAGATACGGCAAGAAAAGAAGTGGGGTATAAAAAATAGCGGATACTTACTTAAAACTCCATACTTATTCTGCTAGATTATTTTTCCCCGGTATAGATGCCCGAACATCTTTTACATCAGCAGGCGATTGCCATGTACGTATTCTAGTGAAGGGCAATTTAAGTAAATAGCCTATTGTCAATTCATCCGGATGGCTGTAGGAAGGCACACCGGTTACCACCATATCCTGCGCTACATTTAACCTGATAGTATGATGCAGCCGGTCCCAAAATGAAAAGATCACTGAAAAATTACTATCTGCTTCCTGCTTAATCATGGAATGATGAATGCCATGCATGCGCGGTGTAACCATTATTTTATTTAATCTTTTTTCAAGCAGATATGGAAGCTTCCAGTTGCTGTGATGAAACTGTGTAGCACCTTCAAACAATACCTCGTATAACAGCACCTGCAGTGCAGTGGCACCCGATAAGAAAACAAAAGCACCCCTGAAGAATACAGAGCCAATCAGCTCACCAAAATGAAAGCGGATAGCTGTGGTTACATCCAGGTCAATATCAGTATGATGCACAATATGAAACCGCCATAAAACCGGCAGCTTATGATTTAAAACATGCCAGAGGTAATTGGTATAATCCATTATTAAAAAAGCAACCAGCGTTTTTATAATGGGATGTGCAGCGTATTGATAGTTGAAACCCCAATGCAGTTGTTTGTTTTTAATAGCAAACTTTGCCATTACAGGCAGCAACAAAAACCGAAGTAATGTAAATGCAGGAATGGACACTGCAGTATTAATGACCATCCGCTTAAAGCGAAGCTGGTTACACTTTCGCAGTTGCCGCCTGCTTTCGGCTAATAATAATACAAAGAAAACCACTGCCAATACTGGTACACCCCTGTAATCGAAAATCCGGTTAATTATTTTCATAAACCTATTTCAGGTTAATGCGTACAATTACCAAACCATCGTTAAAACGCATCTTTACCTAAAGATGAAGTGAATCGACGGCACACCTTATCATTTGCTTTACACTTCTATATTACAATTTATCCTGCCGGATAAGTTTTCGGTAAGGAGCTACCAATTTTTTTTGCGAAAACCCAAAGCTATACATGAAATAAATGATAAAAAATATTCCCTGTGTTTTGTATATACCATTTTCCAGGTACTTGCGTGCAGATGTAATTACAGGTTTTTTAATAACAATAAACTTTGTAATTTTTTTTAATCGTTTAATAAACTGCTGGTCTTCCAGTACCATATGTTTTTCGCAAAAACCTCCTGCTTCTGTAAATTTTTCTTTCGTAACAAAAAGGCTTTGGTCGCCAAAGCGGATGGCATCCACATCGAAGCGGCTAAACCAGCAGTTAGCTTTTAAAAACCAATGATTATAGTCAAACGAAAGCATATAACAACCCGCCATAAAACCATTTCCCAGCGCCTGTACAATATCAGTTGAAAACGCAGGAGGAGGTATTGTATCGGCATGAAGAAAATATAGTATTTTTTCTGCTGCCAGAGAAGCGCCATAGTTCATTTGAGCCGCCCTGCCTTTATTAGGGCAAACCACCACTTTCACGCTTTCTGCTGCTGCCTGTTCTACAGTAGCATCCGTGCTTCCGCCATCTACTATAATAATCTCCTTTATTAAATTGCTTTCATCATATAGCCACAACTTTTGAAGGGTTGCTTTTATGTGCCCCGCCTCATTATAAGTTGGTATGATCACACTAATCATAATTCACGATAAAATTAATTTATATATAGTGGCATTACATTAAAACTCCTGGCAGGTTTATTTTAATTATAAAAATTGAAGCCTGTTTATTGAAAGAAATTCTTTTTCATCTTTAAAACAGAGATGATTACAACTTTGTACTGGCAGTACAACTGATAAACAAAGCAAGGTTTTCAACTGCAGATGCGGCACCAGAAAAGTGATATGTAAGTGGCCCCGGCTAATACGATATATAATGCCTGTTAATTATTCGCTGCTTCACTATCTTCTTTTGGCAGGTATATATGAAACCGTGCCCCCATACCCGGCTCGCCAATAGCTGTGATATAGCCGTTATGATTTTCCACAACTTTTTTGACAATGGTTAGACCTAA
>JAICHT010000294.1 GCA_025924755.1 Chitinophagaceae bacterium
GTTTGTCCATTTAATACGGGTAAAAGAAACGGTTCATGCAAAATTTTGGCTGACGGCTTTTTATTTTGGACTTATTGGCTGGCAAATCGAAAATGTTATCCGGTATAGTTTACCCTTGGATTATGTAGGTACATGGCCCTACAGGCTGCAAACTATTTTTTTATATATTCCGTGCCTGGCGTTGACGCTTATAGCACATGTCCAATATACTTATCTCTTTTTAATTCCCACTTTCCATAAAGAACGAAAGCTTGTATTAAAAATATCCATTGGTCTTGCGCTTTGCGAACTGGCACTGGTAATATGGAATGAATGGTACAACGGAAGTAATTTGTTTATATTACTGATTTCCTGTTTTGCTTTCAGTCTGCCGTTTACTTTTTGGAGCATACTGGTATCCATGCACAAAGCCCGTTTTCTGAAAAAGCAAAATCCATATGTATCAAAAGCGCATTCTTACTATGCCGTTATTAACGGGCTTTATTTAGGTGCCAGTACTTTTTCGTTGCTCTTCGGCTTTTTCAGCACGCCAGGCTTCTGGTCTTACTTTTTGTTTGTATGGTTTGGCAATCTGGCTTCAATTGTATTATATATTGTTACGGCTGCCATACCAGCCAGTTTTCAAACAAAAGTAACCGGCTTTACATTTGTGCTGGCCGCAACAGTTTTTACAATTATTACGCTTACTTTTTATCCGCCGGTTCTATTAACAGAACTGCCAAAACGCTTACTACAGCAAAGAGGTTTATCGCAATTGATAGCTATTATTACGATAGTGGCGCTGCTTATCGTATTGATCATGCCTTTTATGCTTAAAATCAGTCTTACCAAAAGATTGCAACAATTATTGGCAGGAGTACAGCAGGTAAATGCGGGTAGGTTGGATACGCAAGTGTCTATAGGGTTGCCCGATGAAATAGGGTTGCTTTCCCAAAACTTCAATCAGATGACGGAAAGCCTGAAAAAGGCTCAATATGAATTAACCAACTATGCACAAACTTTAGAGAAAAAAGTATCGGAAAGAACCCTTCAGTTGCAACAATCTTTAAATAATTTGAAAGCTACGCAGGCACAATTAATACAATCAGAAAAGATGGCATCACTTGGAGAACTCACCGCCGGCATTGCTCATGAAATTCAGAACCCGCTCAATTTTGTCAATAACTTTTCGGAAGTAAGTAAAGAAATGGTAGAGGAACTTGCAGAAGAAGTTCATAAAACCGATATACCCCTTCCTGTAAAAGAGAACCTGATACGTATGGCTCAAGAACTGGTGCAACTGCAGGACAAAATTAGTTTTCACGGCAAGCGGGCTGATGCTATTGTAAAAAGTATGTTGCAGCACTCCCGTAAAAGTGGAGGACAAAAAGAACCTGCCGATATAAATGCACTCATACAAGAATATTTAAACCTGACGTATCATGGCTTAAAAAGCAAGCACAAAACGTTCAGTGCAACAATTGAAACGGCATTTGATCCAGCGATCGGAAAAATGAATGTGGTTCCACAGGATATAGGAAGGGTGTTACTCAACCTGTTTAATAATGCCTTTTACAGCGTCAGCCAAAAGAAAAATAACAGCAATAACGCTTATCAACCCACAATATCAGTAAGTACAAAAAGGGAAGGAGAAAAAATTAAAATCAGCATCAGGGATAATGGGATGGGCATACCGCGAAGGATGCTGGATAAAATTTTTCAACCTTTCTTTACTACAAAACCTTCTGGAGAAGGAACAGGTTTAGGTTTAAGTTTAAGCTATGATATCATAAAAGCACATGGTGGTGAGTTAAAGGCTTCTTCAAAGGAAAGCGAAGGCGCTGAATTTTTAATAGAATTAAAAGATGGTTAACAGGAAGTGGTTATTTGATGGTAATCAATTAAACATGCGGTCAATAATTAGAATTTTATAAAAAAGTTTGTAATTTTTGCTTTGCTGCCAAACCACTATATGAAGAAACTACTGCTCTTCACGCTACATTTCATTTGGTGTGCAATTGTCTTCGCACAGTTTACAGTACGCATTAATGTGCAGCACCCCACTACCACCCCGGACAGTATCTATATAGCGGGGAGTTTTAATAAATGGAACCCGGGAGATAAAAACTTTATTCTTTCCGCTTTCCGTGATAACAATAAATTCATCGCACTACACCTGCCGGCAGGTCACTACGAATATAAGTTTACAAGAGGAAACTGGACTTCGGTAGAATCTACAGAAGCCGGGCTGGACATATATAATAGGGTAGCAGAAATTAAAAGCGATACGGTTTTAAATGATACGATAGCAGGATGGCTGGATAAGTTTACCGACATATCAAAACTACCTGATACTACGCAATTGAAAGTAGCATATCTGCGCAGTTTTTTTTACCTCGAAAAAAACCTGGATAGCAGTTACCACTATGCGCAACTGGCCAATTGGCTAATGCAAAAAACAAGAAATGAATCGTTAGAGCCAGACCTGCTGCGTATATTAGGTCGGGTGCTGCAAAGACAAGGGTATCATCAACAGGCCTTAGAATATTTTATGAAGGAATTAAAGCTCGTAGAGAATGAAAAGGACACTATTGCTACAGCTTTTTGTTTACTGGATATTGGCAATCTGTTTTTTGGAATAAAAGATTATGAAAAAGCAAAAGGGTATTATTTAAAGGTAGCCAAAACCAGGGCATATGCATTTGGCCATAGTGCCCCTAATCTTGCCTTAGTTCGCTTAGGTAAGATTTATTACAATACTAATATGCCCGACTCTGCTCTGTATTATGCACAAAAGGCGTACACCATGTCTATTGATGGCATTGACAGAACCAGCCAGAGTGAATCGGCAACACTGTTGGGCGATATCAGAGAGAAAGAAGGAAACAGCGAAGCAGCCATAAAATTCTACAATCAGGCAGTAGAGCAGGGCCTATTGTTTAACAGTTTAGCGATAGCCGCTGAAAATTATCAGCATATAGCAAATGCATATTATCATAATGGCAATATGGATTCGGCATTTTACTACGCCCGGAAAGCGTTCGCTATTACGCAGCAGCTCAAAAATCCTTTCAGTATAGCTGATGCAAGTAATTTGATGGCAACACTTTTTAGCAGCAGTCATCAAAGCGACAGCGCATACAAATATCTTCAAATGGTAGTGACGGCAAAAGACAGTTTGTTTAGCCAGGACAAAACACGGCATTTACAGGCTGTTATTTTTGACGAACAGTTGCACGAGCAGGAAAGCATTGCCCAGCAGGAGCATCTTAGGACACAGGTAAAAATTTATGCATTGCTGGCATGGCTGGCAGGGCTTATTTTAATAGCCAGCATATTATTTGTAAACAACCGGCATAAGCAAAAAGCTAATAGTTTATTACAATTTCAAAAGGAAAAGCTACAGGCTACTTTGTACGAGCTACAGGCTGCCCAGGCACAGTTGGTACAATCGGAAAAGATGGCGTCGCTGGGAGAACTGACTGCAGGCATCGCCCACGAAATTCAAAACCCGCTCAATTTTGTAAAAAATTTTTCGGAAGTGAACAAGGAGTTGCTGGAAGAAATGACGAATGATATTGAAAAAAATAATTTTGAGCATTTAAAAGCATTGGCAAGCGATGTAAAAGATAATCAGGAAAAAATTAATTTTCATGCTAACCGTGCCGACTCTATAGTAAGAGGCATGTTGCAACACTCCAGGAAAAATGCCGGTCAAAAAGAACCCACTGATATCAATGTATTGGCAGATGAATTTATGCGGCTTAGTTATCATGGCCTGCGGGCAAAGGATAAAACTTTTAATGCCAATATGCAAACCAATTTTGATCCAACTATTGGCAAAATAAATATTATTCCGCAGGATATAGGGCGTGTATTACTCAATTTATTCAACAATGCTTTTTATGCTGTAGATCAAAAAAAGAAACAACTGAACAGACCATACAATCCTCAAGTACTTGTAAGCACTAAAAAAAACAACGATAAAGTTGAGATACGGGTAAGGGATAATGGCACTGGTATTCCTCAAAAAGCATTGGAAAAAATTTTTCAGCCATTTTATACTACAAAGCCAACTGGGGAAGGGACTGGTTTGGGGCTTTCCCTAAGCTATGATATCATTACAAAAGTACATGGTGGCGAACTGAAAGTAGATACTGAGGAAGGGGCGTATTCCGAATTTGTGATCGAGCTGCCGGTTTGAATTACAAAGCACGGTTGTTTTCAACCTCCTTTTTTCGTTTCTCCATCGTAACCAATACTTTTTCAGGTTGTACATCTTTTGATAGCTCTTCAATAGCTTACAGCTATTCACTTTTAAACTTTATTTAATCTTTTAAATTCTCTCAACAGCTTGATTTATAAAAGTGATATTAGAAATA
>JAICHT010000295.1 GCA_025924755.1 Chitinophagaceae bacterium
ATCAGGAAATTAGCAAAGGTGCCGCTCAAGCCCCCGGTCAATACAAAAAATATCATGATAGTACCATGCATAGTGACCATTGCATAGTAAAACTCGGGTTGTATCTGTCCACCTTTTGCCCAATGGCCGAGAAAAGTTTCCAGTATTGGGAACGAACTATCAGGATATGCTATTTGTAAGCGGAATAATACAGAAAATAAACCTCCTATTATCGCCCAGATCATTCCGGTGATCAAAAATTGCTTCGAGATCGTTTTATGGTCCTGACTAAATACATATTTAGTTATAAAGGATTGTTTATGATGGTGGCCTTCCTCGTGGTGAACATCATGTGTCACTACCATCCCATCATGCACATTTATTGCTGCGTCGTTATTCATATCAATATTGTTTATAACTGTTTACCAGATAATCGTTTTTTATTTAAGAGCAATGCCAGCCGTACTTGGCGCTGCTTTTCCTGTTGAATCTGCAGTATTTGCCGGTGCTGCCTGCATACTCATTGCCTGCACATATTGTGGTTTCTGTGTGGCTATCCACCTGTCAAACTCTGCCTCCGATTCTACCAGTACAATGCCTCTCATACCAAAGTGCCCTTTACCGCACATCTGGTCACACGATATTTCATATTCGAAATCGGGCCCATACTTCTCTTTCATTTGTGCGGTAGTAAACTTAGGTGTAAACCACAGGGTAGTAGGTATACCCGGCACCGCGTCCATTTTCAACCGAAAGTGCGGCAGGCCTACATCATGTATCACATCCTTTGCTCCAATAATAAATTTTACCGGTTTATTTACTACCAAGTGCACAGTAGTAGTGGTGTAGATATCATCCTGGTTGGCTTTATCGCTCCATATCTGTCCCAGCGGATTGCCTTTATCTTCTCTTATTTCTTTAAAATATTTTTTTCCTAATACGCCATCTCTACCGGGGTACCGGAACTCCCAGCCAAACTGGTGGCCTGTTACTTCTACTACCATTGCATCTTTAGGCGCTTCGCCGGTTATTTGAAACCAATAGTACAAACCAAAACCTACTAATATGGTTAAGGTAATAGCCGGAACAACCGTCCAGATCACTTCTAATTTATTATTATGCGGAAAGTAATAAGCAGTGTTCTCTTCTTTTTCCTGGTACTTATAAGAAAACCAGAACAACAATACCTGTGTAATCACGAAGACAATTCCAGTGATCACTAAAGTAATATTGATCATGGTATCTATCTTTTCTCCTTGCACCGAAGCGGACTCTCCTAAAATTTTTCCCTTCAGTGTTTGGTTACAGTAATAAACTCCAATTAACCCTATTACCAGAAAGGCTAATAATAGAAATCCATTGATACGGTTATTTTGTTTTCTTGTTTTCTCCTCGCCTCTTAATATACTTACATATTCACTTGCCTTAGCAATTTGAAAGACGACAATAAAACCTAAAATCAGGGCAACTATTATCCAAGTGGTTGACATACGCTAATCTGTTATAATTCTTTTATACTTCAATATCTCTATGTATGATGAATGATACTCTCTTTTAAGAACGGATGATTACGTGCTAATAGCGGAGCCTTTGTTAACGCTCTTCCTGTTACAAACATAATCAACCCTACAAAACCCAGCCCAATTCCAAAATCAAATAGCATAAATGGTACTTTATCTACTGATATTCCCGGGAACACCATCTGATAAAAATCGATCCAGTGACCAAACAAAATTAGCACAGACATCATTGTCATGGTTCCATAATTTCGTTTTGGATCTCTTTTCATTAATAGCAACAGCGGCGCTAAGAAGTTAATGATCAGGTTTAGCCAAAACAATCCTCTATATGCACCTTGCAACCTCGGTTTAAAATATATTGTTTCTTCGGGCATATTCGCATACCATATCAGCATAAATTGAGCAAACCATAAGTACGTCCAGAAGATGGAAAATGCAAAAATAAATTTTCCTAAATCATGGATATGCTCCCGGTTGGTATATTCCAAATAACCATTGTTTTTTAGAAATATAACAAACAAAGTAATCAGTGCTATTCCGGCCACAAAAGTACTGGCAAAGGTGTACCAGCTAAACATAGTGGAATACCAATGTGCATTAATACTCATTATCCACAGCCAGGGAATGGAAGACATTACGGTTAGTGCAAATAATACAATATATATAGCTGCCCAAACAGTGTTCTTCCATATAAACCGTTTTCCTTCTTCTACAGTTAAAGGTGTGTCATCTATGCTCCTGGAAAGTTGCCTCATTTTCCACCCCAGCCAAGACCATCCTGCAATGGTAATAATGGTCCAGATAGTAAAGAAAGGCTTATTTAAAAATCCGGCTTTGTGTGATAAGATAGCGTCATTTTTTACTATAGCATCGCTTGACCAATGGTAGATAACATGATTGCCACCAAAAGCTATTGCCATTAATATAATAAAGCTAATGACACCAATAACAGGAACGCAAGCCGAGATAGCTTCTGTAACTCTTTTAAACGCAACCTGAAAACCTGCCCATGCCAGCGTAGTAGCACATATAAAGAACATGGCAGCATTTACTACCAGTAAAAAGTAAATACTGTTTTGTAGTAATGATGCCCAAAACCGGGCCTGCTCATATTCATCGCTTTTCATACCACTGGTAAAAAAAAGTACGAGGATAGATATAATACCTATTGCCATCAGGGCAAATGATATGGTAGTGTATCTTTTTGGTATTACAAATTGATCTCTTAATGCCATTGCTTGTCTTTTATCAGTTCTGCAAATTATTTTGCTGATGCGGTGCTATCTGTTTTTGTTGTAGTTGTTTTTTGGGTACTATCAGTTGCGGGGCCTTGTTTTGACCGGATGTATTTTATAACCCACCAGCGTTGTTCCGGCCTTAGCTGCGAAGCATAGCTTCCCATCAATCCTTTACCATATTCTATAACATGATATATAGTTCCATCTGCCAGTTTCTTAGTATAGTCGTCTGTTAAGTTTCTAGGTGCTGCAGGAAACGGTCCATCACCTCCCTTCCATAAAGGTCCGTTGCCATCGAGTTTTGAACCATGGCAAATGGCGCAGTTTACCAAAAATAACCGCTCGGCTTCCTTCATTTGTGATGCAGAAAGCTTTACACTATCCAGCGGGCTGGTAAAGGATGCCGATTGTTTGTAACCGGTATCCGAATTTGGAAATGGATAGGGCTCCACATCGCCTCTTGCCATTGTACCATTTACTGGTATTGCTGTATAAGTGATGCCTCTTTTTTTCAGGTTATCGTATTCTCCATTCACATCATTATATCCGTAAGTTTCATATGCGCGGCTATAATACATATCCGGCATATACGCACGGCCCGGTTCCCGTTTATCGCCGCAGCTTATAAAGCCTGCGCTCACCATAATGATACTACAAACTATTACAATTTTTTTCATCTATACTACTATTATATATTATCCGATGGCTTGTATATTACTTTCAAATGGCTTCTTTTCCTTGTCATAGGTCCCTAACCACCAGCCGGTTTCTCTATATTGTATCGTCACATCCTGAGCACCCTGGCTTTGTAAGAAATTTAATGCTTCTACTTCGTTGGTTCTATCAGTGCATTCTATTGCCATTACAAAGGTATCGTCTGTGGACCTTGGATTAAAGTGATCTTTACGTACAAAAGGCATTAATTGGCAGAGATAACAAAAAGTCATCGTCATACCCACCGCTGAAAATAACACAGTTAATTCAAACATAATGGGTATCCAAGCTGGCAATGCAAAAAAAGGTTTTCCGCCAATATCTAAAGGCCAGTCGGTTGTAAAAACCCATGTTATAAAACTAAATGCTACGGTTGTACCTGTAATTCCATATATAAAACCGGCAGTGTGCAAGCTGGTTTCTCTTAACCCTATAGCTGCATCCAGACCATGTATAGGAAAAGGAGTATATACATCATGTATTTTATAACCGGCTTTCCTTACCTGTTTTACAGCGGGAAAGAGTACCTGCTCATCGTAAAAATTACCAACCACAAATTTTTTTACAGCCATATTAAACTCCTATTCCCTAAAGGGGTTTTGTTACATTCCGTTTCCGGAAAAAATTATTATCAACTTTTATTTCAAACCGTATGTTGAAAGGTGCATAGCTTTTCACTACTAACCTTTCTCCTTTTGTATGTTTAAAGAACCAGCCTGCTTTTTTATCAACTCACTATATTCCACATGGAACATAATAGTTAATGTGCATGCGCATTTTCGTGTGCAAATTCCTCTATTGGCTCCTCTTCCACTTCATCCATCTTCTCTTTATAATTTTCGCCGCTTCTTTTCAATATATGTTTAATCTCTGCAAAGGCA
>JAICHT010000296.1 GCA_025924755.1 Chitinophagaceae bacterium
AGTTACCTGTAGATACATTTGATCGGTAATCACCCGATACTTGTGCCTGAATAAGTGATACTGTAAATAAAAAGAGCAAAGCAAGCCCGATCCGTTTGAACGGATTTGTCCCCAAGGGTAAAAACATTTTCATTTAAAATAGTTTAAGTGTTTAAGAAAAGAAGATTAAACACAGGATGTTGTTTTAACTGGAGAATTTTCAAAAGGATGGGTGGAAGATGTGGTGTACGAATGTTTCCTCATTAGAGGCGCAACAATCAGCGCTAATTTACTCTAAATATTTTAAAATACAAGTAAACACTTAGAAAAAGCCCCACTAAATGCTTAAATTATACGTAGTATAGTTCCGTTAATCATTGTAATAATCAATTTGTTCGGTAAAAGTGAGGTGATACCTAAGGGCTTACGAGCTTATGGGTCTCAGCACCACGTTAACTAAAGCCGGGTGGCATTCAAGATCATAAAGCAGGCACCCTAAAGGTACGGGCAATAAAAAACCCACGCCTTTCGGTATGGGTTCTTTAAAAATCATAATTACTATTACTCGCCAACCACTTCAAAAGCTACGTCGGCGTGCTGTCCGTTACCAAAGTCAATAGAGGCCTGATACGTACCCAGTTCTTTTACTTCTTCGTTGATAGAGATTTTTCTCCTGTCTATGATATATCCTTTCTGCTCTTTTATAGCACGACTAATTTGCAACGGCGTAACGCTACCGAAGATCTTTCCGCTGGTACCGGTTTTGGCACCTACTTTCAGCGGCGCTTCGTTTAGCTTGGCTATTACGCTGTTGATCTCCGCCAGCATTTTTTCTTCTTTCTTTTTCAGCTGCTTCAGCCGTTCGTCCAGCTGCTTGCGGTTGCCGGGGTTGGCTTCTATAGCATAGCCACGGGGTATTAAGAAATTACGGGCATAGCCGTTCTTTACTTTTACGATCTCGTTGCTGCCGCCCAGGTTATCTACGTCTTGTACTAAAATAATGTCCATAATTGTTTGTTTTACCCAATGAATAAAATGGTTTCATTGTCCCTTTTGATAACAAAAGGTTAGGGTTGATGCTACTTTAAAAGGTCGGTTACGTAAGGTAAAAGCGCCATTTGGCGGGCTTTTTTTACGGCTTCGCCTACCAGTCGCTGATACTTTAAAGAAGTACCGGTGATGCGGCGGGGCAATAACCTGCCTTGTTCGTTAATAAATTTCTTCAGGAACTCTACATCTTTATAGTCGATGTATTTGATACGATACTTTTTAAAACGGCAATACTTTTTAGGGCGCTTGTCGGTTTTAATGGCGGTAAGGTATTTAATTTCGTTTGTACGTGCCATTGTTTAAGCCTCCTGTACTTTTTCGGTTCCTGTAGGTATGCCACTTCTCTTTTTGTAGTTGTACTCGACGGCATATTTATCGAGCCTTGTAACCATGTGACGAAGTACTGATTCGTCGCGTAAAAGCTGAATTTTCAGCTTTTCATTGAAGTCGGATGGCGCAGTAAATTCCATAACATAATAAAGGCCGGTGGTCTTTTTCTGTATGGGATACGCCAGTGATTTTAATCCCCAAGGATTTTCAGCCACCACTTCGCCACCGTTTTCGGTAACCAAAGCAGTAAACTTTTTCTGAGCATTTTTAAATTCTTCATCGCTCAGAACAGGGGTAAAAATCACCATCAATTCATAATTGTTCATTTCCCTGATGTTTGTTTAAATGTAAAATGGGCTGCAAAGGTAAGCGGAAAATGATGAATTACGAATTATGAATTAGGAATTTAGATAAGCAACTGTTAAAGAGGGAGGTGGAGCAAACATTAAAATGGGCCTTTCTAATATAAACAAGTATATGTCTGAATTCAGGAATACCTGTCTTAATAGATGAAAAGTAAATTAAAATAAAGACTATCATGCCGACGAAGGAGGCGTCTAAAGTAAAATCAGATGCCTCCTTTGTCGGCATGACAAAGGAGGTTTGCAATCTGTTATAAAGCATTATGAAAAATGGATACAAAGTTTTCTTAAAGGCCAGGAGTTTCACTTGCCCGGATATCTATTACTTTTATTTGCAGTGTTTTTTCTCCGTTCCACTCGTTTTCATCTAATTTGAAAACAATATCGAGCGGCTGCGTATTGGTTAATAAGGGCATTTTATCGCTCATATCAAAGCCAATACCATTCATCACTACGCCATCCTGCCTTAATACAAACTTCAGGTGTTTTTCTTTTACTATTTTACTATAGCCGGTATTGTATACCCGCCTGGCTATAAAAGTAGGTCGCAGGTTATCGGGGCCAAAGGGTTCCATCTGGCATAAAATATCGTAGAAAGGTTTGCGGATATCCTTAAATAATAGTTCGGCATCAATTACCAGTTCGGGTACTAATAAATCGGGATGTATAGAAGCAGTTACCACTTCTTCAAACCGCTTGCCAAAAGCCGCTACCTTATCTACTTCCAGCGTCATGCCGGCTGCATAAAAGTGGCCGCCATAGCCTAAAAGCAAGTCTTTGCACTGGTGTATGGCTTCGTATACATTAAAGCCGCTAACACTGCGTGCCGAGCCCGCTGCATAGTCGCCGGATTGCGTTAATATAATAGTAGGACGGTAGTAATGATCTATGAGGCGGGAGGCTACAATACCCACTACGCCTTTGTGCCAGTGCGGCTGAAACAATACAGTGCTGCTGCGGTTTATCAATTCGTCATCGCCTTTAATAAGCGCCAGCGCTTCTTCGGTAATATGCGTATCGGCTTCGCGGCGATGGGTATTATCGGTATGCAACTGCTCGGCCCATTGTAATGCCTCCGGATACGTATCCGCCACAAACATCAGCACGGCTTTTCTTGCATCATCCATACGCCCGGCGGCGTTTACCCGCGGCGCTATCATAAATACCAGGTTGCTGATGCACAGCTCTTTTACAAAGCCACTTAAAAAGCTTAAAGCTTTAATGCCGTGATTGGGATTTTTATTTGCCTTTTGCAAACCAAAATAAGCCAGCACCCGGTTTTCGCCACTCATCGATACAATATCGGCTGCAATAGCCGTGGCTACAAGGTCGAGATATACATAGGCGGTATCTTCAGGCAGCTGCAATTTTTGACAAATGGCGGTTATTAATTTAAAACCTACGCCACAGCCGCACAGTTCTTTAAACGGATATCTACATCCTTTTTGTTTCGGGTTTAATATGGCTACTGCCGGCGGCAGTTCGTCATCGGGCAAGTGATGGTCGCATACAATAAAATCAATACCCAATTGTTTGGCGTATTGTATCAACTCCACCGATTTTATACCACAGTCCAGTGAAATGACTAAGGTAAAGTTGTTTTCAAATGCATAATCAATACCGGCTTTGCTGATGCCGTACCCTTCTTTATAACGGTGGGGAATATAAAAATCAGTATGGGGATGCAATTTTTTAATGAATTGGTACATGCATGCAACCGCCGTAGTGCCATCTACATCATAATCGCCAAAGACCAGTATTTTTTCGCCGGTACTAAATGCACTCATAATGCGGTTTACCGCTTTGTCCATATCCTTCATCAGCCACGGATCGTGCAGTTGGGTATATTGCGGCCGGAAAAAATCTTTTGCCTGCTGGTAGGTATCAATACCCCGCTGCACCAGTATGCTGCATAGGGCCGGATGAATTTTCAATTCCCTGGAAAGCGCATACGTCTTATCCACACCCGCACTTTTAATATACCAACGTTTTTGGGTATGCATTTGTACTTAAAATTTTCTATCCGTTACAAAGTTCACTAAATCGGCAAAACCGTTTTTAATATCTGAATCCGGAAATGTTTGTAATATATCGAGCGCCTGCTGTTTGTATTCGTTCATTTTCTTAACCGTATAATCAATACCTCCGTTATCAGCAACGGCCTGCACCACATAATCAATCTTCGACTTAACAGTGTTTTGATTTTTTACAATATACAAAATCTGCCGCCGGGTTTTTTTATCGGTATTGTTTAATGTATAAATGAGTGGCAGCGTTAATTTTTTTTCTTTAATATCATTGCCGGTAGGCTTGCCAATATTATCGGTAGAGTAATCAAAAAGATCATCTTTAATTTGAAAAGCAATGCCTACTTTTTCGCCAAACTCTTTCATGGTTTGCGTTACCACTTCATTGCCCGAACTGGACCAGGCCCCAGCCGCGCAGGCCGATGCTAAAAGAGAAGCGGTTTTATTTTGTATGATCTCGAAATAAATTTTTTCATCCAGGTTCAGTGACCGTGACTTTTCAATTTGCAGCAGTTCGCCCTCGCTCAT
>JAICHT010000297.1 GCA_025924755.1 Chitinophagaceae bacterium
ATCCAGTGCTAAATTGTACAATCCGTGAGAGCCGTCTTTTACCAGTTGCTTTACTTTTGATATTAATAAAGGTTCTAAATTTATCAGCGGTTTTGAGCCGGAAGCCGTCACAGGTTTGCTGCGTGGTGACACACCCGTAGAATGTACGTAGAAGAAAATTGCCAGTGCAATCAACGCAATGCCTATTAATACCAGGTACCCCTTCTTCATCTATAAAAAATTGATGTTACAGCCTTTGGTGCGTACAACGCTCCCATTGTATCAACATCTAAAGGCAAATTCGCACAGCAAATGTTTGAAAGTAATTTATTACAGGTTGCAAAACAACTTTCATTATCCAATGCCTTGCCATTATTAAAAGGAGCCGTAAAAATTTAAAACAATTTATAAAACGAATTGCACCTTTGCAGCTATTATTTACCGATGGCTCAAACACTGAACCGACGAATTACCTTATTGCAGGCAACGGCTATTAATATGATTGATATGGTGGGCATTGGGCCGTTTGTAGTCATCCCGTTGGTAATACGATATTTCAACAGCTCGCTGTTTTTATGGGCCTGGATCTTTGGAGCATTTATAGCTTTGGTAGATGGGATGATATGGAGTGAACTGGGCGCAGCCTATCCTTTAGCCGGTGGAAGCTATAATTTTTTGCGGGTAGCTTATGGGCAGCGATGGGGAAAGATGATGAGCTTTTTATTTGTATGGCAAACCTCTATACAAGCGCCGCTTGTAGTGGCTTCCGGGGCTATTGGCTTTGCACAGTATGTACAATACTTAGTACCTCTGAACTTTATTGAACAAAAGCTGGTTTCCGCAGGTTTAATATTGTTGCTCACTTTTTTACTATATCGCAAAATTGACGCCGTTGGTAAGATTTCCGTTTTTCTATGGACCGGCGTTATCATTACTATTGCCTGGATTATTTTTGGAGGGTTTACGCACCGGCAGGTGGCTTTTACTTTTTGGCCTTCTGATACCGGCGATTTTTTTAAGGCCGCTTTTTGGGTAGCACTTGGACAAGCCAGCGTTAAAAGCATCTACAGCTATTTAGGATATTATAATGTATGTCATTTGGGTAGCGAAATAGTAAACCCGGAAAAAAACATTCCTAAAAGTATCTTTATTTCAATAGCAGGCATTTCCATATTATACATCTGCATGAACATCAGCATTGCAGGCGTTATACCCTGGCAGCTCGCTGAAAGATATGATTTCATTATCAGCATATTCATAGAAAAGATTTATGGAGTGGCTGCCGCCCGTATTGCCACCGCTTTAGTATTATGGATCGCCTTCGCTTCCTTGTTTGCTGTGTTATTGGGCTACAGCCGTGTACCCTATGCAGCGGCGGTAGATGGCAATTTCTTTAAAGTATTTTCCCGCCTGCATCCTACTAAAAATTTCCCACATATTTCCTTACTCTATATTGCCGGTTTAGGTTTGCTGTTTTCTATACGGTTTAATTTAAAAGAAGTGATCAGCGCCATACTGGCGATGCGCATTTTAGTACAGTTTGTGGTACAGGCTATTGGCGTTGTTTTGTTACGCAGGCGAAAAGGGGCTGCTGTACTGCCTTTCAAAATGTGGCTGTATCCCTTACCGGTTATTGTTTCTATTATTATCTGGCTTTTTGTTTTTGTGGCTACCGGGTGGTTTGCGGTATGGGGCAGTTTATTAGCGGTAAGCGGATTAATAGTATATGCTATTAAATCGGGTATTGAAAAAAGAACAGTGGCTACAAACCACCTGTCTGAATAAGGATGATATCATATCAATAGTTGAATGCATTGAAACAGGAACAACTAATCCCGATTTTGAGTGTTTTACTTTTGGGTTTAATTGCAATTTATGAAATACGCTTCTGATCATTTTGATGGTAAGATCTTTCTGAACCCGGTGCCGACAGAAGTAATGAAAAAAGGTGCTTTTTTTAAAGTATTGAAAGATTATGCAAAAAAGAACCCGGGCAAAAACCCAGAAAAGCCGTTGGGTCCTTTTTATACTGATTTGAAAGTATTAAACCACTTACCTTCCGATACGCTTCGGGTTACCTGGCTTGGCCATTCTACCACACTTATAGAAATAGATGGAAAGCGTTTTTTAACGGACCCGGTTTGGTACCAGCGTGTTTCCCCTTTTTCGCATATGGGTCCCAAGCGGTTTTTTGAGGTACCGATTGCATTATCCGACTTGCCTCCTGTTGACTATATCATTCTTTCGCATGACCATTATGACCACCTGGACCAAGGAACGATGATCTATCTCACCTCAAAAAAAATCCCGGTTATATGTCCGCTGGGTGTAGGGGAGCGATTGATAAACTGGCATATTGATAAAACCCTGATCACCGAATTAGATTGGTGGCAATCCAAAGATTTAGGAAATGGCTTTGCAGTAACTGCGGCTCCGGCGCGGCATTTTTCGGGACGCTGGATTAATGACCGGTTTAAAACTTTGTGGGCTTCCTTTGCCATAAAGGGTCCCGAACATAAAGTTTATTATGGTGCTGATTCCGGTATGTTCCCGGGTTTTAATGAAATTGGTGAAAATCTCGGGCCATTTGATTTAACATTGGTTGAAATAGGTGCGTACAATGAAAACTGGTCCAGCATCCATATGGGTCCGGAAGCTGCTGCCACTGTGCATTTGCAGGTAAAAGGCAACTTGCTATTGCCTATACATTGGGGAACGTTTAGCCTGGCGCCACATCCTTGGAAGGAGCCGGTGGGTCGCTTATTAAAAGCTGCTGATGAATACAAAGTTCCTTTATTACTACCGGCTCCTGGCCAAACCTGCACTATAAAAGCTGGTGCCTATAACTCCAATTGGTGGCAAAATTATAAGTAAATACATTTGAATGATATGCAAACGAATGTTCAGAATAGTTATAACCAATGGGCCGAAAGCTATGATGATATGCCCAATAAAACGAGAGATCTGGATAAAGTGGCTATGCAGTCCATGTTTGCTCCCAGGCCTTCTGATACCGTACTGGAGTTAGGATGTGGCACCGGAAAGAATACGGAATGGTTATCTACCAAAGCAGCACAGGTAACTGCTGTTGATTTCTCGGTTGAAATGCTGAGAAAAGCGCAGGAGAAAGTTCAGTCTCCCATTGTGCAATTTCAGCAGGCAGATATTACAAAACCCTGGCTATGGAATTATGCGGCTTTTGATAGGGCTTGCTGCAATTTGATATTAGAGCATATCCGCGATCTTTCTTTTGTTTTTTTAGAAGCAAGCCGCGTTATAAAAGACAACGGTTATTTTTTTGTAAGCGAATTGCATCCTATTAAACAATTTCTTGGTAGCAAAGCAAGGTTTGAACTAGGCAACCGGCAAATTCTTTTGGATTGTTTTGTGCATCATGCATCCGATTATTTTAATAGTGCAAAGGAGCATAATTTCGAATGCCTTGAATATAAAGAATGGTTTGATGCAGACGAAAAGAATATTCCGAGGCTGATTACTTTTTTATTTCAAAAGAAAAAAAATATAGAACTTACCCAAAAGGAATCATATCAATGATTTGCTGTAAGTAGTGCTGATCAATTGTTGAAAATTGATTTAACTTTTCACTGTCTACATCCAACACACCAATTACTTCATTATTACGTATAACCGGCAATACAATTTCGGAGCGGGATAAACTGCTGCAGGCAATATGGCCGGCAAATTTTTCTACATCTGGTACGATCAGGGTTTTTGCCTGTGCCCAACTGCCGCCGCATACGCCTCTTCCTTTCTGAATTCGGGTGCAGGCCACCGGACCCTGAAAAGGCCCCAACACCAATTGGTTTTCTTTCACTAAATAAAAACCTACCCAAAACCAGTGAAATTGTTCCTTTAAGGCAGCCGCTATATTGGCAAGATTGGCAACCAAATCCGTTTCGCCTTCCAATAATCCTTTTATCTGTGGTATCAGCGCCTGGTATTGTTCTTTTTTTGTACCTGCACTAATGGTTAAATCTTCAGCCATACTTATAAAATATCAGTAAAGTTAAGTACCATACTACAGCTATATAAAAAATGTACGTTACTATGAGTCGTTATTTATTTCAAAACAATTACTATCCTGGTCTTTAAAATAATTGGTTTAAAACCATCAGGCCTGTTGGTTGAGGCAGCTGCAGTTTTGTAGAAAAACAAAGCTGCATTGCTGCAGCTTTTAATATGCTATTTGTTTTTATTACTGCCCTCCATTACCATTGCCGCCGTTGCGCTGCTGCCGGTTCTTGCGCATTTCATCAAAAAAGCTATTTACAG
>JAICHT010000298.1 GCA_025924755.1 Chitinophagaceae bacterium
CGGAGCGGAGATTTTGATAATGCCATTTTAGTTTTAAACCGGGCATTGGAGCAAGATAAAAACAACCTGGAGCTTCAAAAAGACCTGGTGCTGGCTTACTATTACAAAAGGGATTTTGCCAAAGCGCAGGATGCTGTTCAGCCCTTGCTAGACCGCAATGATGCTGATGTAGTAACCTTTCAGATTGCCGGCAATGTATACAAAGCGCTGGAAGAAGTAAAAGAAGGCGAAAAGGCATATAAAAAGGGGTTGAAAAAGTTTCCCAACAGCGGGGCATTGTATAGTGAATATGGCGAGCTGCTTTGGGAGAAAAAAGATTACGACGCCATTAACCAGTGGCAGAAAGGCATACAGGTGGATCCTTCTTACGCGGGTAATTATTACAATGCCGCCACCTATTATTTTTATACAAAAGACAAGGTGTGGTGCCTTATATATGGAGAGATCTTTGTAAATATGGAAAGCCTTACCGATCGTGCTGCTGCTATGAAAGGCTTGTTGTTGCAGGCATATAAAGCAAAGCTGTTTACCGATACGGATATGATGAAGAACCAGGACAAAAATGAATTTACAAAAGCCTATCTAACTACTATGGCCAAACAGGCGCCACTGGCAGATAAAGGGCTTACCACAGAAACACTAACGGCTATCCGCACCCGCTTTATATTGGACTGGTATAATACGTATGCAGCTAAGTTTCCATTTAAATTATTCGACTATCAGCAGCAGTTGCTAAGAGAAGGTATGTTTGAAGCTTACGACCAATGGCTTTTTGGCACCGCGGAAAACTTACCGGCTTTTGATAACTGGACCAAAACCCATGCAGACGTGTATGACAAGTTCATCACTTTTCAAAAAGGAAGAATTTTTAAAATGCCGGCCAATCAATATTACGGCGCACAATAAATTCAGGAAATACATTTTAAAAAGCTTCTGCACCTACGCAGAAGCTTTTTATTGCCTTTACCCAGGTCTAACTTTTCATATCTCCACTTTTTAATTAAATTGTAAAGCAAATAGTGCCACTATAAAATATGACCAAGCCACAACGATTATTTGATTGCCTGAACCAACTAGCCGAACAAATACCTTTAAATAAGATGCTGATAGGTAAGGAAAATGGTGTTTGGCGTAGTTATACCGTAAGGGAAGTAAAAGATACTGTAGACCGTTTAAGTGCCGGTTTACTGGCTTTAGGCATTGGCTGTGGCGATATGTCGGTAGAAGGCAGAGATAAGATTGCGATACTTTCTAAAAACCGGCCGGAATGGGTGATGCTGGATTTAGCCGTACAGCAAATTGGAGCCATATTGGTTCCCATATATCCTACGGTACATGTGCATGACCTGGAGTTTGTTTTAAACGACGCACAGGTAAAAATGATATTTGTAAACGATAAAGATTTGTATGACAAAGTACAGCAGGTATCGCCCCAAACTCCATCAGTACAATCAATTTATAGTTTTGAATCCATCCCCGAAGTAGCAAGCTGGAAGGATATACTGGCATTGGGCAGGCAGGAACATTTTCAGCATATCAGCACCAAATCTGAAAAAATCAATACAGAAGACCTCTTTACTATTATTTATACATCCGGCACTACCGGCACACCAAAAGGTGTGATGCTTTCGCACCACAATGTGCTTAGTAATGTGTTAAGTGTATTGCCCGATTTTCCGATACATCAAGGCTCCAGGGTTATTAGCTTTTTGCCACTCAATCATATTTTTGAACGCACCGCCACTTATGTTTTTTTATTTGCGGGCGCCAGTGTGTATTATGCCGAAAGCCTGGAAGCGTTAGGTGATAATTTGCGGGAAGTAAAGCCCGAGATGTTTACCACCGTACCCCGGCTTTTAGAAAAAGTATATGAACGTATTGTAAATAAGGGCAGCGAACTTACTGGTGTAAAGCGCAAACTTTTCTTCTGGGCTTTGGGCTTAGCCAATCAATACCAGCTTTCTCCCCAAAAAGGCATAGTATACCGTATGCAACTGGCCGTGGCCGATAAACTCGTTTTTAGTAAATGGCGTGAAGCTTTGGGCGGTAGCGTAAAATGCATTGTAACAGGTGCAGCGGCTTGCCCGGTTAAGTTAATAAGAATTTTTACGGCAGCCGGTATTCCTATACTGGAAGGTTACGGACTAACTGAATCGTCGCCGGTGATCAGTTTTAACCATATGGAACCGGAGGACCGCATGTTTGGAACAGTGGGGCCTATATTGGAAGGCGTATCTGTAAAAATTGCAGAAGACGGAGAAATACTTTGCAAGGGGCCCAATGTAATGATGGGCTATTATAAAAGACCCGACCTTACCACTGACACTATTACCGAAGGCTGGCTGCATACGGGTGATATAGGCACTATGGTCGATAACAAGTTTTTAAAAATTACAGACAGGAAAAAAGAAATTTTTAAAACATCCGGAGGTAAATATGTAGCCCCGCAGCCTATAGAAAACAAGATGGTAGAATCTCCTTTTATTGAACAAATAATGGTAGTAGGCGCCGGAGAAAAATATACAGGCGCCTTAATTGTGCCCGCCTTCTCAAAAGTAAAAGACTGGTGCCTAACCAACGAAATATCAGTAGCTACACACGAAGCAATTATTCAGCATCCTAAAGTAAAAGAATGCTTTAAAGAAATTGTGGAAGAGCTGAACAAAAATTTTAACCCTGTAGAACAGATAAAAAAATTTGAGCTGCTTCCATGCGAATGGACCGTAAACGGAGGCGAACTCACTCCTACTCTTAAGCTGAAACGCAAAGTGATTACAGAAAAATACAGCTATGCTATAGAGCATATATACAAGCAAGGTTAAAGGCAATGTAGCTTTATTTGTATATACGCTGTAGTATTACTTATTCATCTGTAGCATCTTTTGTTTTTTTCATGCGTTCCTGTGCTTGCTGCAGCTCCGCACTTACATTTTCCTGGTCGTCTATCCGGTTTGCATAAGGCTCAGAATACTCCGGCTGATGATTTAACTGCGTATCGGTTTCTGTAGGTTTCGGATAAGATTCCGGCCTAACCTGTTTGTTGTTTTTATCTGGTGTCATATCAAAAATTAAAGTAAATATTTCAGTTTATAAAGGGTTATGCCCTAAACGTTTAGGGCATAACAGATCTTTTATCAAGAAATCGTTATATAGTTATTACAAACTATATTCCACATTAGCGAGAAGTGTTTCCGCTGTTAGTATTGCTTTTTCCAGAACTCATACCACTATTGTCCCCGCTTTTTCTCGTGTTGCCTCTTCCTGCATCTGCGCCTTCTAAATTCTGATCTTGTGTTTTCCTGTCTGAGCCAGAGCCTGAACCTCTTCCTGTGTTTGTATTTTGCGTATTACTTGATCCCTGATTTTGATTACCGGAACTACGTTGAGTGGATTGATTTCTATCTGCATCTGAACCGCCCATACCAGAATTGTACTGGGAATCAGAACCCATGGACTGGTTGCCCATATTTGATTTTTTTTGATCCTGATTTTTTGGATTGTTAATCATAACTGTAAGTTTTAGAATGAAAAAATGAATGCATAGTAATTACAGAAAATATTATGCCTCCACTATTATTTAGCAAAACAAAAAAGGGAGCAAACGATGGTTACACAATTTACAGCTTTATTACAAGCATTAGTTTTTATTGTAGAACATAATCAACAGGCAAAAAGGGCAAAAAAAATCCCCATATAAACACTTAAAAGCTGAGCTTATATGAGGATAATTAATTTAGCAATACAACAAGCCTAAGTAGAAAGCTGCCCATCATAATCACTGCCGGTAACACTTTTTTTAGTGCTCAGCCCCGAGCCTCTTTCTGTTTTGCTGGAGCGTCCGGATATTAAAGTTTCGTTATCCATATCGGTGGTTCCGCCTCGGTTAGCAGAAGCATTTTCATGCTCAGCAAAACCATTTCTTTTGTCGGATGTACCCGTTGACTCGTTGTTCTTATTCTGTTGTGTACTGCTATCATCCTTCTTCAAGTCTTCTTTCATAACAAACTTTTTACGGTTAAAAAATATAAAATCTCCATTTTATTTCAAATTGTAATTTATAAGATAAAGCGCTTACCACTTCTTCAACTCAAACGCCTTACATTGTAATTTCATTTATGGAAGATTTCATATATCGTATAAAAAAAGTATGCCGCATTTTTATGTGCGGCATCTTACGTAAAGCTTTATACTGCTGACAGCTTAGCTTGTTTGCATCGTGGTAAATTATACAAGCTTTGCTTCGGAAGAAATAGCGGTGTTTAACAG
>JAICHT010000299.1 GCA_025924755.1 Chitinophagaceae bacterium
GTTTTGTACGGTCGAGTATTTTATCTCGGCGTTGTCCATTGTCATCAGTTCCACTACAGCAGCATGCAGCTGGTTCTCATCCCGCATAGGTGCGGTACAACCTTCCAAATAACTTACATAGCTGCCTTCTTCGGCCACTATCAGGGTGCGTTCAAACTGGCCGGTATTCTCAGCGTTAATACGGAAATAAGTAGATAGTTCCATCGGGCAATGCACACCCTTAGGTATATAACAAAAAGACCCATCACTAAACACTGCGGCATTAAGGGCTGCAAAGAAATTGTCCGTAATAGGAACCACAGAACCCAGGTATTTCTTTATCAGTTCAGGGTGTTCCCGAACAGCTTCACTCATAGAGCAAAAAATAACGCCCAGTTCAGCCAATTGCTCTTTAAAAGTGGTACCTATCGAAACACTATCAATTACAGCATCTACCGCTACGCCGGTTAAGCGTTTTTGTTCTTCCAGCGATATGCCCAATTTTTCAAATGTTCTTTTTAACTCTGGGTCAATATCATTTAAGCTTTCCGGCCTTACTTTTTGCTTTGGAGCCGAATAATAAATAATGTCCTGGTAGTTAATGGGTTCATACTTAATATTAGCCCATTCAGGCTCTACCATACTCAGCCAATGGCGATACGCTTTCAACCTCCAGTCCAGCATCCACTGCGGCTCGTTCTTTTTGGCAGAAATAAAGCGGATAGTGTCTTCGCTAAGGCCTTTAGGAGCTTCATCTGCTTCTAAATCTGAAACAAAACCATATTTATATTCACTTGATACGGTTCTTTCTATTGTGCTGCGTCCATCATCATTACTCTTTAATTCCGGCTGCAATACTTCTATATTCATATGGCAAATTTACTGTTATTTATACTAAAATGTATAAACAGAACGCTAAATGAATGTGACTACTTTCAATTATTTGTATTTGCTTATATAAAAAGGTTCAACAATGGGGCAGGCTGAGCTGGATATAGCGCCCTATTCTACATAATGAACCTCTTTATTTTAAACGATTCAGGGGCAATACAAAAGCAGCTAAATAGTATAGGCAAAATTTTAGATCTTCAGGTGATATTAATTCCCAGGAAATTTCTTTAAATGTTGCTTTATTAACTGTAAAGCCTTAGGTAAGGTTCTATATCAATGTAGATTTTTTTCGCTTATGCATAACCGTTAAAGTACACCAAGACCTTTAGCCGTTACATAATAGTATGGGATATTTTGGATAGTAAAAGAAAACAAAACATTTTAAAATATCCGTTGCGAAAAGATTTAGTTCTATATTTAACCATTAACCTTTTAAGATGAAAACAGATATTGCCAAACTGCTTCAAAGGAAAAAGAAGCAAATATTAGAAGACTGGATGAATATGCAACTGGCTGATGCAAGCTTGCGAGAGGACCTTATGAGTAACGAAGAATTGAGAGAGCAGTCGAACGAATTGCTGGATACTTTATTAAAAACGATCACTGATAAGAATATCACAGAAGCAACTTCGGAGGAATTTGAACCAGTTAATGAAATTATTTCTGGTATTTCCATATTGCGGGCCAGGCAAGGCTTTTCTCCAAAAGAAACCGGCACTTATATATTTAGCCTTAAAGAAGCATTATTAAAAACATTGCAAACGGATTTAAAGGACGACGTAAACACGATGGTAGAGGCCATTATGAAAGTGAACAAACTTTTAGATGTGCTGGGTATACTGACTTTTGAGACTTTTATTAAAGGAAGGGAAGAAGTGATCTTACGGCAAACAGATGAAATTACTGAAATCTCTACTCCGGTAATACGGGTGTGGGAGGGCATTCTGGTGCTGCCTATTATTGGAACGCTGGATAGCTCAAGAACGCAGGTAGTAATGGAAAATCTGTTGCTGGAAATTGTAGAGAGTGGCAGCACAATGGCCATATTGGATATATCGGGTGTACCGGCGGTTGACTCCCTGGTGGCACAGCATTTAATAAAAACCGTAGCCGCCACCCGGCTAATGGGAGCCGAATGTATCATAAGTGGTATACGGCCCGAAATTGCCCAAACAGTGGTTCATTTAGGTATTGATTTATCCAACATCATCACAAAATCTTCCCTGGCAAGTGCATTAAAGCATGCTTTCGGCATATTAAAACTGGATGTAAAAAGAATTCAAAAAGATAAAGCCCTTTAATAATATATGGATCGGATTCCTATTCTCCGCATGGGGAAATTTTTATTGGTAACTATTCAAATTGACCTTTATGACAGGCTAGCTACTAACCTGGAAGCAGACCTGATACAAATGGTCAATAAAACAGAAGCCAAAGGTGTGCTTATAGACATTTCTGCTTTATCCATTGTAGATTCTTTTATGGGCCGGATATTAGGCAACATTGGCAGTATGTCAAAAATAATGGATGCTGAAACGGTAGTAGTGGGCATGCAGCCGGCGGTTGCCATTACTTTAATTGAACTTGGTTTAGAACTTAAGGGTGTTCATACAGCGCTAAATGTAGAAAAAGGTATGGATCTGCTAAAGGAAAAGATTACTATGTATGATGAAGAACCTGAAGAACTAGAAGATGAAGATAGTGTTGAATAAGGATACTATGAAAATTGAAAAAGAGCAGGATGTTGTTCCTTTTCGCAATCGTGTAAAAGAATATGCGGTGAAAATTAATATGGGGTTGGTTAATCAGACAAAGCTTATTACTGCCGCAAGCGAACTGGTGCGCAATATGCTGAAATATGCTAATGGCGGTATTGTATTAATTGAAGCCATCAGCCAGGGAAGAGATAATGGTATCCGCCTTACCTTTCAGGATAAAGGACCGGGCATTTCCGATATTTCCCTTGCTATGAAAGACGGATATTCCTCAGGAAAGAGTTTAGGTGTAGGGCTGCCCGGTTCCAAAAGGCTAGTAAATGAATTTGATATTAAAAGTACAATAGGCGAAGGAACAACAGTTTCAATAATTAAATGGAAGAATGGTTAATCGTACTCACCGGGTGCTTAAAGCAGATGACAGAAGTTATTTTGCCCTTCTCAAAAAAGAAGTTCATGCACTAGCTCTTTCGGCAAACTTCAGTGAACAAAAAGTGGGAGAGATTGATATTATTGTTGCTGAAATGGTAAGCAACCTGGTAAAGCATGCTGGCGGTGGCCAGCTTCTGGTAAAATTAATTGAGGAAAGCAGTTTACAAGGTATAGAATTGATAAGCGTAGATAATGGAGCCGGCATGACTGATATCAGCCGTATGGTAGCAGATGGTGTATCAACAAAAAATACACTGGGACAAGGTTTGGGGGCTATAAAAAGGTTATCGAATCTTTTCCAGGTGTATTCGCAAAAAGATTGGGGAACAGTAATTTTATCGCGGCTTTTTGAAAACGACCTACCACAATTTCAAAAGCCCACTGTTAGTGAGATCAAGGCAGTTGTATTGCCTAAGCCTGGCGAGACAGCATGTGGAGACGGCTTTTTTTATACAGTCAACAATGATTATATCCGACTTTTTTTGGGTGATGGTTTAGGTCACGGAATAGAAGCTGAGAAAGCGGTACTTACAGCAGGCGCTGCGTTCGAAACATGTAACGAAGTTGAACCTGTTACCATTATTCGTACGATAAATGAAGCGGTAAAAAAAACCAGGGGCCTTGTAGGTACTGTAGCTGTGTTTAGTATAAAAAATAAAAGCTGGAAAATTTGTGGTATAGGAAACATAATGACCAAAATCATTAGTCTTACCAATACAAAAAATTATATGGCGTATAATGGCATCATTGGGTTAAATGTTCCAAATACCTTAAATACGCAGGAAGTAGAATATGAAAAGGGGCAGTATATTATTTTATGCAGCGATGGGATTAAATCCAGATGGGACACTATAAAATATCCTGCTATCATTCGTTATGACCTATCTATATTAGCAGCCACAATAATAAAAGACTATAGCCGCAATACAGATGATATGTCTGTAGTGTGCTGTAAGATAAACTTATAAACTTTTATTAAGTATGTGATACCAGTTGATTAACCAGTAGGAGTATTATTTCTATACTTATTTTTCATAAAACGAAGAACCCCCTATCGATATATTGAAGGGGGGTTTTTAAAAAATATGGCAGCTACCTACTCTCCCGCATGTTGGTGCAGTACCATTGGCCATGAGGGGCTTAACTTCTCTGTTCGGTATGGGAAGAGGTGAACACCCTCGGCAGAACCACCATAAAGAGTTTTAAGATAAAAGTGGGTACACCACTTATAACTTA
>JAICHT010000300.1 GCA_025924755.1 Chitinophagaceae bacterium
CGGTGTGCAAGGCTTCTTTCAGGGCTGCGGCTATCTGTTCGGTTAACCTTTCCTGCACCTGTGGCCTTCTGCTATAATATTGTACTATGCGGTTCATCTTAGATAATCCAATTACGTTACCATTTGGAAAATAAGCTATATGGGCTTTACCTATGATTGGCGCAAAATGATGCTCGCAGCAGGAATAAACAGTAATGTTCTTTTCAACTAAAATCTCCCGGTAGCTGTATTTATTTTCAAAAAGTGTAGTATCAGGTTTGTTTTCAGGGTTCAGGCCACTAAATATTTCTTTCACGTACATTTTAGCTACCCGGTCAGGTGTCCCTTTCAGGCTATCATCATTTACATCAAGACCTAATATGCACATGATCTGTTTAAAATGATGGCTAATAAGATGGGTTTTAGCTTCATCATCCAAAGGCAGTTCTTTATGAAATTCTGTTTTGACGGCTAAGGATATAGGCTGTCCGTTAGATTCTTTTACTTCTGTTGCGTTGTCATGTATATAAATTGTGCTTTCGTTTTGCTTCATAGTATTTAGTTTATATAGGTGTATTCCTGATCATATTTTAGTTACTGCATTTATAAAAACAGGACTTGATAGACTGCTGCTTATTAGAGTAAATGAGGGAAGTAAAGGTTACAAAAAAGCTGTTGAACCACAGGGACACGGAGAAAAAGAGCAGCATAGAGAATATCATCTGTGTAACTTCCAGCCTTTGTGTTACCATAGTTGAATTTAAGCAATGTTCTTGCTGCCTTTGTTAGCAAACCTCTGTTGTAGTGGAAAATAACTTAGGGCTATTTGCAGTTAACTCAATATTCAATTACCAGTTTATTCCTACTTTTTATTTAGCGCATCTATTTTCTGCATCACCCTTGCTACCAAAGCATCGCAATACACCAAATTAAATTCGAAGATATCAGCAGGTGAATACATCTTAGCTAACTCGGTTCGGAGCATTGCTTTGGCCCGGTTCAAACGTACTTTAATATTACTTTCTGATACATCCATAGCTTCGGCAGTTTCAGCTACACTTAGTCCGTTTAGTTCTCTAAGAGTAAAAACAATCCGGTATGTTTCGGGAATCTGATTCAGCGCTACTTCTAACGCATGCCCCAATTCTTTATTGATTACTTTTTTTTCTGTATTTGAATCATCCTGAAACATAGGATTATATTTTTCAGTGGTGCTATTTTCAACAGCCATTTCTTTTTGAAAACTGAACTTGTGTTTTTTATGATAACACTGATGGAGCATTATTTTCGTCAGCCATGTTTTAAAAGATGACCGGTTTTCGAATTTAGATAAATTGTAGTACGCATTGATATAGGTCTCCTGCATCAGGTCTTCAGTATCCTGATGATTGTAGGCATAGGTTCTTCCTATTTTATAAAGAAACGAATTGTATCTTCTGATTAATAATTCGTAAAGGGATATTTCACCATTTTGAATGCGGTAAATAATATCTGCATCGGTATATTGTTCAATTTGATGGATCATTTCAGTTGTTTTATTTACATATTTTATCCTTGTTAGTTACACCATCATTATCTTATTTTCCAGTATCGTAAAGGATTTATCACAAGTTCCGTAAATCAGTTTAAAAATAAAAGCCCTTCCGGCACTGTCGCTTCTTATAAAATGATAAAGCGTTCTTTTCTGTTCCTTACAAATACAGGGTGGCAGTGTCATAGAAAGATTATAAAAAGAGAAGCATCCCAAAATTACTCTTGAGATGATCTTCTTAAAAAATGCAATTACCTTACGCTGCAAAAGAACTTTTTCTTAAATCTACTATAGCAGTTTACTGTACTGTTATCCTGCCTTTCATCACCACATGAATACTACAATAATAATCTGCACTTTTTGTAACAGGCATGCTCCATGATTTATTCGGAAGCAGTGGCCCGGATGTCCATGATTTGCTTTTTTCTTCAGTGATATCGTGTGGTACCATATCGTGGTTGATCCAAGCTACCGTATCTCCATCTTGCACCGTAAGATCAGCCGGCTGAAATTGCATCTGTTTAATTTCCACTATGTACATTTTAGGTGTTTTCTTTTGCGTACATGAAGTAATGATATTCAAAAGGAGCAGAATATACAACCACCCAATACTATTGCGGTATTGATGCCAGCGGCTTTTCATTTACTTTACTATTTGTTTTTGTATCATTTGGGCATGCTCCAGGTGCGAATGCAATACAGGTGCTACACTTTGTAGCAGCTCTTTTAATTGTTTATTTTGAGCCTGGGGTATTAACACATTTTCGACTACGTTAATCACTGCCTGATGATAGGTTACTTCGTTATCAATATAGGCCTTATTGAAGGCATCCCCATTTTTTGAATGAAGTGCCTTTTCAGTTTGTGCTGCATCTGCTAACAGTTTTTTACTTATTGCATTATCCTTTGGAGTAACACCAAGTTTTGTAACCAAAGCCACTGCCTGGTCAATTACTGCTTTATGGTCAGTAGCCATTGTTTGTGCAAACTTCAGCACTTCTTCATTCCTGGTTTTTTGTTTGGCAATGTTTGCATTATTGATGTCTATTTGATTAGCGGTTACCGCAACTGAAGCGATCTCTGCATCCGAAAGTTGAGGAGATTGCTGAGCAAATGCAGGCATAGAAAGTATGGCAGCGCCTATAATGGTATGAGCTGCCCAGTTTGCAAAAAATTTAATTTTCATGTTATTTTAATTAGGTTATAAAGTAATAGAGTAAGCGGATGCTGGAAAGGTTACAAAAGAACCAGTATGACTCAAAAGCTTTTTAAAATCCATCAGCAAATGCCATATCAAAGCAGGACAATGATATCCTACTAAAGCGATTTTAAGTATTCCGCAAGGTCGTGTTTTTCGGCAGGCGATAATTTCAATTTAAAATGTGTATCATAATGATTCACCACATCGTTTAAAGTGGCAAACCGGCCGTCATGATAAAAGCCGCCTTTGGCTCTGGTGAATAATCCGCCTAATGGCGTGGTGCGGTATTTTCCTGTAGGAGATCGTTTCGCTTCAAAATCATCAATGCCTATTTCTTCGGCTGTGTGTAAATCATTAACCGGTTCTGTATATAGCGGAGGAATATGGCAGGAGGCACATTTGGCTTTCGTTAAAAAAATGGCTTTACCGCGACCAGCCGCCGCATGGTCAAAAGTATTGGCTGGAGGCTTGGGAGCGGATATGGAGTGTTGATAAGCTCTTAAAGCAGGCAATTTTGGCGTGATTAAATCAGGTACGTGATTGACATTAAAAAACCCATTTTCTACTGCTATCGGATATTTTGCCGGATCATTTAACCGCGGGTCAGTAAAATCACCTTTACCATGCATTTCCAGGTTTCCTACAAAAGAGTTCCAGTAACTAATATCACCCCAGCCGGTATAGGTAGTAAGTGGTACGCCTTTTAAGCCGAAGGCAGCAGGTATCAGGTTAGCCGCCACTTTTCCATCGGGACGTAGGGCTTTGCCATCCATAAATAAAATAGCTGCAAATTTACCAGGCCCCCACATACCCAGTACTTGTCTTAATGTCGTTTCGTTTACATGTAACAGGTTGGCTATTGGTTGTGCATTATCCGTAAGTGAAATAAGAGCGCCTACATTGAGGTCCCGGTTGGGCCAGCCATCCAGTCGTTTGCCAATACCAGGTGCAAAAGAATTATCAACGGTGGAATGGCAAGAGGCACAGGTAATGCCTATAGATTTTAATCCACCCTCAGCAGTAAAGTTTCCTTTTACGCCAACTACCGCATTTAATTTCAATAGGGCAAGTGTAGTAGCGGGATCATTCAAGTCTATAGCTCCGGATTGTATACCTGCCACTACTGATGGAGGTAAGGCCCCGGCATCTACTTTTAATCCGACAGCCAATGCAGTTTTAGGACTCACGCCGGCACCAAAGCCGCCATTTTTAGCTCCTGCAATGGCTTTATCAATATGCAGCAGTCCGCTCCAGAAGTCTTCGTCACCAAAAGCATCAAAGCGGAAAATCTGTTTTCCTGTACTAACCAGGGTAGGTTCAGGAACTGCTTTATCCGAGGTGTCTTTATGATAATCAGGTATAACCTTGGTACATTCAATAAGTGTTATAGCAGTTATGAAGGATAGTAGGATGACTGCTTGTCTTTTGTATCTCATTGCAAAGTGTTTAGTTGTAAAAATTATATAGTACAGCCTTCGGGAATAGCTATTGATTTATAGCTATTCCATATTATGCACTTTCACTTCGACCCTTTATATA
>JAICHT010000301.1 GCA_025924755.1 Chitinophagaceae bacterium
GATAATATCGTAGTATTGTATCAATAACTCTGCATTGATCGCCAAGGTTGGTAATTTCATAGTTTTCAGCAATTTGTTTGTAGCCGTTTGCGCTATTGCCATGGTATGGCAAACCTACTATGTGTTTCATTTACCTCTCTTACTTCCCTTTATAAGTTTTATTTTTTTTGGTGGTTTGTGCAGCTATAATTTTCATTGGTATTTAACCCCCAATGTACCGAGCAACTCTATAAAAGTACGCTGGGCGGTGGCACATAAAACCTTGCACCTCGTTTTATTTATAGTAGGTGGCTTCGGGGCCGTAATCTTTTTATACCAACTGCGCCAGTATTGGTTTTGGCTGCTGGTCAGTGCATTTTTTACTTTTTTGTATTCGGCGCCTAAACTTTCGTATCATCCTTTTGTGCAATTACGAAAAATAGCATTTGGCAAAACACTTTTTCTTTCTTTAATGTGGGTGCATGCTACTATTCTTTTGCCGCTGCTTCTCTATAATATAAAGCTTAATACTTCACACATCCTTTTTGCGCTCAACCGCTTTTTATTTATTTATCCTTTATGCATCTTGTTTGATTACCGGGACAAAGAACAAGACAAAAAAGAAGGCATCAAAAGCCTGATTACCTATTTTAATGAGAAGTCCATTGACCGTTTTTTTTGGATTTGCCTCTCAGGTTTTTTTGTTACCATTCTCTTGCTTTATTATTTACATTTTAATATTGGCATATTAGCTGCCTTAATGATTCCGGCATTCATACTCGCATTTTTATATGAGCCTTTAAAGAAAAACTTTTCCGATTACCTGTACTACTTTGTTTTAGATGGGCTTACCTTACTTTCACCCTTACTCATACTTGTCTTTTAGTTTTGATTACATTTGAAGGATATAAAAATTTTTAATAAATGACAGAGGAGAATAAATCCGAAAGCGTACTAACCGATCAGTCTTTTACTTTTCTAAAAAATTATATCAATACACCATCACCTGTAGGTTTTGAAGCGGCAGGCCAGCGGATGTGGATGGATTATGTGAAACCTTTTGTAGACAGTACTTTTACAGACCCTTATGGAAGCGCAGTAGCCGTTGTAAATCCGGATCAGTCTTTTAAAGTAGTTATTGAAGCTCACGCCGATGAAATCAGTTGGTTTGTAAATTATATCAATAATGAAGGGCTGCTGTATTTAAAACGCAATGGCGGAGTAGACCACCAGATAGCGCCAAGCCAGCGTGTGTTTGTACATGGAAAAAACGGGCCGGTAAAAGCGGTATTTGGCTGGCCGGCAATCCACACCCGTATCAACGGTGCTGATAAAGAAACAGTACCTAAAGTGGAAAATCTGTTTTTAGATTGTGGCGCCCGAAGTAAAAAAGAAGTGGAAGATTTAGGAATCCGTGTAGGTGCGGTAGTTACATACCAGGATGGTTTTGATGAACTGGCCTATAATAATTTGGTAGGTCGTGCTTTCGACAACCGCGTGGGTGGTTTTATGATTGCAGAAGTGGCGCGGTTGCTAAAAGAAAATAACAAAACACTCCCCTATAGTTTGTATGTAGTAAATGCAGTGCAGGAAGAGATTGGTTTACGGGGTGCAGAAATGATAGCCCGTCGCATAAAGCCCAATATAGCAATTATTACGGATGTAACGCATGATACCTCTACGCCGATGGTGAATAAAATTATAGAGGGTGATGTAATGTGTGGAAAAGGCCCTTCTCTTTCTTATGGTCCTGCGGTGCACAATAAACTGTTGGATTTTGTGCAGGATGTGGCAGAAAAAACCAACATTCCTGTGCAACTACGTACATCATCCAGAAGCACCGGCACCGATACCGATTCTTTTGCATATGCCAATGATGGTTGCCCGTCTGTACTCATTTCCATACCACTGCGATATATGCATACGACGGTAGAAATGCTTCACAGATCCGATATAGATCAAACGATCCGGTTGATGTACGAAACCCTGCTGGCGCTGACGCCGGATACCAACCTGAGTTATTTTTAATTAGTTCATACATATAGTAAAGCTTTACATCTTTTGTAAGGCTTTACTATATGCATAAATAGTTTGCCGACTATTTATTTCTTACTGCTTCAAACACAATATTGCCGGAGACATCCCGTAACAGCAAATTACTGCTGGTAACAGAATAAGCACTCACAGTTTGGTTTAATAATTTCAATATCCACTCCTGCTGTTCATTTAATTTGCAATTATCAGAAGGTGGCTTTATTTCTTTAAACTTAATACTGGTACCTTTTACACTCATAATACCTGTTGTAGCATCGCAGCCTACCGTACTGCTAAAAGTAGAATCTGCCTTTAAGGTAAGGCTAATATCTACAAGGTTTTCTGCAGGCATCCTTGCCTGGCGGTGCATTGTAGTAACCAGCCAGTTGCCGGTTAATAAATTCATATACGATTTTTGTCTGGTATCAATATCCGAATCGTAATATACTATAGAGTCGTTGCTATTGTCAACTTGTGTTCTTACAATAGTTCCTGCTTTGTACTTTACTTTTTGCGCAATGGCTGTGTTGGAAAAGAAAATAATAACGAGACTGGTGAGGCAAAGAAGCTTTTTCATAAATGCAGTTTATGGAGCGTATTGACAGACCTAATATACCACGAAAACCGCATCACTACAAGTTTCCAAGCCCAAATAGTTCTTTCAGACGCATAGTAACTGCCAGTTGATTGTATGCCAGGTTTTTTTGATAGTAGGCCCGGGCATATTGAAAACTCAACTTCCTGAACTTTGCGGCAAAGCCGGCAGAAAAGCCGTTAACCCCATTTCCGGAGGTTCCGGCATTTAATTCAGACCGGCGCAAATAATTATATCCCACCGTTGCCTCCAGGTTATTACTCAATAATATATGGGCCGCCAAAACAAAATGATCTAAAATTTTATTTATACCCGAACCAGTATTTGAAAAATTAGTATTAAAGGAAGTGTCTTTATAAACCAAATTAAACTGGTGAACATGGTGCAACGTTAGCGAAAATGCAAGAGGCGCTTTTTCTAATTTCTTTGTAATCCCCAGTTCCAGGTCAAACGGCAAATCTTCTTTTGTTCCTGTAAAGGTTTTTAATTGAGCTCCCATATTTTTTGCAAGAAAAGAAGCAGATAAACTATGCATGGAATCTGAATATAATACCCCAATATCAAATGCAACAGCACTGGAAGCATATTGCTGGTAGGCAGAATGTATAAACTTTGCGGCAATACCATAATGCCACCTCGCCATGTACTGCCTTGCTGCAGAAAACTGTACCGCGTAATCTACCGGGTGAAAATTGCCGCTGCTATTACCTGCCGCATCTGTTTGGGTAATTTGGCCATAGTTGATAAAAAAAACACTCGTTGCAAAAGTGGTTTGCAAGTGGCTGTCAAAATAAGCTCCTGCTAAATTATATGCTTGTATGCCGGCAAAAAAAGCATTGAAGGAAGCATTTACCTGCGCATCAAGATTGCCGTTTAAAAGCGCCGGGTTGTTAACCGCTAAACCAATATCGTTATTAGTATAGGAGGTATTGATACCGCCTGTAGCAGAAAGTGAAGGCGTTTGAGGCAACTTTAAAAAACCATAAGAACTGCTGCCACCAAGTGTTTGCGCCTGCAGGTGATTGAAAAAAAAGCTGCAGGTTACCATAAAAAAAAATCGCAAAGCACTATAGTAATAAGTTCTTTTGCGATTCTTCATATCAGTATATTTATATTTAGTCCTGCAAGGCCAGGTCAATAACCTGGTTCATGGTTTTTACAAAATGAAATTGTACTCCTTTAATATAGTCCGGGTTAATATCCTGCACATCTCTTTCATTTTGCCAGCAAAGAATCAGCTCTCGTAAACCGGCACGCTTAGCCGCTAATACTTTTTCTTTGATTCCTCCTACCGGCAATACTTGCCCCCGCAACGTAATCTCTCCCGTCATACCTAAATAGGGTCGTACCTTTCTACCGGTATAAGCCGAAGTTAATGCTGTAAGCATGGTGACGCCAGCACTCGGACCGTCTTTAGGAACAGCACCTTCCGGCACGTGCACATGCGCTACTTTTTTTTCAAAAACCGATGGGTCAATTCCAAATCTTTTGGCATTGGAACTAAGATATGATAAAGCAGTAGCAGCACTTTCTTTCATCACATTTCCTAAATTACCGGTCAGGCGCAACTCTCCTTTTCCATCACTTAAAGTAGCTTCAATAAATAAAATATCGCCGCCCACATAGGTATATGCC
>JAICHT010000302.1 GCA_025924755.1 Chitinophagaceae bacterium
GTTGGACATGCAAAACAAAACGGAGATAAGATTGAGATGTTGTTCAGGTACAGTAACTCGAATCAGTTTCATACTACATTTTTATATGATAGAACTGCAGATACATGGCAATGGATTATGGATGGTGAGGAAAATGGAAAATTGCAACCTTTTGCCAGGGTGAAGCTGACAAAAAATAAAGGATAATGAAGAAGTGTTTTAAACGAATCGAACTTAAATCTTCATCCAAGCGGACAAGCCCGCGCCGTAAGCGGTAATTGTAGAGCGACAGTTCTAACAATCAAACAACAGGCATAAATTAACTTTGACGAACAATGGATAAATATAAAATATGAGCAAAATTATCTTTGACGGTGGAATATCACTTGATGGCTTTTTCGCCGGCGACAACAGAAGTCCAGGCAATCCAATGGGCGGCGTTTCAGGAAAAATACACCAGTGGATGTTTAAACAAAAAGCATTTTGGAAACACATCAAAATGGAAGGCGGTGAAGAATACGGTGCAGACAGTAAATTGATTGATGAAGTGTTTGCAAGAACGGGTTCTTACATTATGGGAAAACGAATGTTTGAAGAAGGCGAAGTCGTTTGGGCAGAGGATTTATACGAAGCAGATGTTTATGTGCTGACCCATGAAAAACGGGATCCTTGGGTTCAAAAGGGGACAACAACTTTTTATTTCATCAATGACGGGATACAAAGTGCATTGGAAAAAGCAAGACAATCAGCCAAAGGAAAGGACATAAGAATACAAGGTGGTGCGAATACTATTCAACAATTTCTAAATGCAGGGCTTGTGGACGAGTTTTTCATTCATATTGCCCCTGTTTTTTTAGGCAGTGGTATTAGATTGTTTGACGGCATTGACAAAGACAAATATGATATTCAAATCGCAGAAGTAATACCATCAAACCTGACAACACACTTGAGATATAAATTGACTAAGAAATAAGAACAGGACCACTGCTGGAGGGGAAATATCCTGGCACTAATATGATCCGGCATTCGGCTGGCTTACACGAGCTTTAATGCCTGTTGAAGATCATTTAAAAGATCGTCCACGTTTTCAATACCAACGGAATAACGAATTAATCCTTCGGGTATGCCTAACTGCCTGCGCTGTTCTTCCGTTAACTCCACGTGGCTTGTTGTGCGTGGCGGTCCTGCTAAAGTGCTTACTGAGCCTAAACTTGCTGCAAGATGAGCCAGCTTTAAAGCCGGTAAAAACTTCTTTACCGCGGGCCATCCATCTTTTAAGGAGAAACTCATCATGCCGCCGAAGCCCCGCATTTGCCGGGCAGCAATGCTATGGCCTTTATGTGATTCAAGGCCGGGATAGAATACATCGCTTACTTTATCGTGCTGCTTTAAATAGTTGGCGATTTTTAAAGCGGATGCATTTTGACGCTCAATTCTTAACTCGAGCGTTTTCATGCCACGGGCGATCATATAAGCCGCGTCTGCCTGCAGAGTTGCGCCGTTTATTTCGCGAAATTGAAATACTTCCTGTACAAATTTTTTCTTTCCCGCCAGTAAGCCTCCCATCGCATCAGAATGGCCGCATAAATATTTGGTGGCGCTATGCAACACTAAATCGGCACCCAACTCTAAAGGGCTTTGATTGATGGGCGTAGCAAATGTATTGTCTACCATCACAATGGCGCCTACCTTTTTGGCGGCTTTACTTATTCTTTCAATATCTATAATTTTTAAGGTTGGGTTGGTAGGTGTTTCAAGATATACCACGTCGCAGCTCTTTAATATGGCTGCTTCCAGCCCTTCATGATCGGTTGTGTCGCACAGCACTACCTCTACATTGTATTTTGGCAAAAAGTCAAGAAAGAGTTTACTGGTGCCTCCATAAGAATCTTTTATCGAAACCACCTTTTTACCCGCGGTTAAAAAAGTAAACAGGCTGTTGCTGATGGCGGCCATACCTGTTGCGAAAGAAGTTGCTGCTTCAGCATCTTCCAGTACACGAATTTTTTCTTCCAGGGCTGCTACTGTCGGGTTGGTATTGCGGCTATAAATATAACCTTCCTTGTTGCCTTTTGAAACCTCGTACCATTCATCTAAATCGGTATAAGAAAAAGCGACACTACTGACGATCGGCGTAGTGGCGGCGCCAGCGGTATTTACATTGCCTTCACCGGCCCACACCGCCGCTGTTCCTTTTTTAAAGCTTGTGCTCATATTATTTTTCTCTTGTAAATATTAATCTGAAAAGTTCCTGTTTGTATCCGATCAATGAGTGTAAGCCTGCAGCTTTCCGCTTTACCTTTCAGCGAAAGCCTAAAGTGAAATATCATCCAAATTTAGACAGTCACCGCTCGCCGCCGGACACGCGGAAAAGGTAAGCAATTTTTATTTGCATAGAATGCTTTTATGTTTTTGCTTACCAATCAAGAGGAACCCACAGTCTTCTTTAAGGCTTTTTTGTATCTTGTCGCAACTTCTTTATATGAAACCACTCCAGACAATTACGATATTATTATACCTGTTGCTACCGGGCTTTTATAAAAAAGCAAATGCACAGGTGCAGCAAACCGAAGCCAGGATAGACAGCCTGATGCAGCGTTATAAAATGGTGGGCCTTTCTGTAGCAGTTGTTAAGAAAGGGCGAATTATCTATACACACGCCTTTGGTGAAAAAAATATAGCAACGGGTACACCTTTAACTGACAGCAATATGTTTCGCATTGCTTCCATTTCTAAATCTTTTTCTGCTACTGCAATTCTGCAATTAGTGCAGGCAAAAAAGCTTTCCTTAGATGAGGATGTAAGTAAGCTCATAGGTTTTCGCGTACGCAACCCAAAGTTTCCTGGAAAAGTAATCACATTAAAAATGCTGATGTCGCACACTTCATCCTTAAATGACAGCCGCGGCTATTTTACTTACGATTCTATCAACCCGTCAAAAAGCGCCAATTGGGCTGAATGCTATAATAACTATTCGCCGGGTGCAGGTTATCAATATTGCAATTATAATTACAACATTATCGGCGGTATTATTGAGAGGGCTTCCGGAGAGCGATTTGATCATTATATCAAAACACATATCCTTGATCCTTTACATTTATATGCCGGCTATGAAGTTGCTGCGCTTGATTCATCAAGGTTCGCAACATTGTATGAATATGATTCTGCAACAAAAAAATATACTGCCGCAGATGATGCCTACCTGCAAAACACAAACATAATTGATCATTACAAAATGGGTATAAGCACACCGGTATTTTCTCCAACCGGTGGCATGAAAATATCGGCCCCCGACCTCGCGAAGTATATGACCATGCACATGAACTATGGTGAATATAAAGGAACGAAAATTATCAGCCGGAAAAGCGCACAAACAATGCAGCGAAAGGTTTCCGATGGCGATGGCGGTTATGGGCTTGCCATTGAAACTAAAGACGACCTGATCCCCGGCAAAACAATGAAAGGCCATACCGGCTCTGCTTATGGTTTATACAGCATCATGTTTTGGCAACCCAAAGAAAAATTTGGAATAGTGGCCATTACCAATGGCATGAACCTCGTAGTGGATGATGGCTACAACGAAGTCACTAAAGCGGTAGTAAACATTTTATACGAGGGACTTATTAAATAAATGACTCGTCCTGTTAAGCTATAAATTATAATCTCGGCTATTTGCCTGCCTGCCGGTAAGTTGGTTCGTTTAGTTACATTTGTTCACGAGGAAAATTCATTGAGTAAGCATCAAAGCAACTATTTGTAACTCATGACATCGCTATCGAATTCGACAAATTTTTCCGGAATTCAGGAAAAATAAGAATCCTGGTTATTTGTCAGTTTCAACCCACAAACCGGATCCATTAGCTTTTCCTTCACTACCGGTAACAAGCCTTCGCAATCCTTTAAGTAATATTCTTTTAATTTCATCTCTCAAATGAGGATCGATTTTTAGTCGTGTAGTACGGCATTAGTCATCCAAACTTTTTTTGCATATAGAAATAGTTTTACTTCAACTACACCGGCCCAGATGTATATCAGTCCACGCACCGCGGATGGATATCGGGATAAACTTTTTGAAAAACTGGAGGTAAAATCAAGAGTGGGATTGGTATTATTTGCAGTAAAAAACGGAGTGGGGAATATTTGATCATTAACTTCTTTCTGTGGCGAAATTTCCTAATTTTTTATAAACCCACAATTACAAGATTTCA
>JAICHT010000303.1 GCA_025924755.1 Chitinophagaceae bacterium
AGTGGTGGTTCCGGCACATCATATACTGGTAAAAAAGACAAAACTTAAACCGCTCTCTTCTTTGGTAAGCATCAAAAGTACTCCCTACAATGTAGGGGTGTTTGGCGGGGTAAGCAACCTAAGTTTTAAAGTAGTAAACAGTAGTGAATTTACTATAGACAATGTATCCATAGAAGTGCAGTTTTTAAAGCCCAACGGCAAGATTCTTAAAACCGAAATCTATGATGTCCATTCCATTGCCGCCAAAAGCGCTAAAGTATTATCGGTACCGCCCAGCAGCAGGGGTGTAAAGGTGAAATACCATATCACATCTATAAAGTCCAAAGAACGCAGTAAGCTCTTAAATGCCTGATTCGTATTTAATTGGTATATTGAGCCTGGTGTTGTAATAGCACCAGGCTATTTTTTTAAAGGTCTCATATGAAAAACATCCTGTTATTTGGTGCCGGAAAATCAGCTACCGTATTAATAGATTATTTGTTATCGAACGCCAAAAAAGAGGACTGGATGTTGTGGATTGTAGATGCAGATCTGGCATTGGCGCAGCACAAAACAGGCGGTTCGCCGTATGGTAAAGCCATTAGTTTTGATATTAATGATGAAGCATCCCGTAAACCCTATATACAACAGGCCCACCTGGTCATATCGCTTTTACCTCCTTCGCTTCATTTTTTAATAGCACAGGATTGTATTACTTACAAAAAGAATTTCCTTACCGCCTCTTATGTAGATGAAAAAATGCAAAGCCTGAAGGCTGCAATTAAAGAAGCCAACCTGCTCTTTTTATGCGAAATGGGGCTTGATCCCGGTATAGACCATATGAGCGCCAAAAAAATGATTGACAGTATTGAACAGGAAGGCGGCGTTATTACTTCTTTTATATCGCACTGTGGCGGATTGGTAGCTCCTGAAAGTGATGATAATCCCTGGCATTATAAAATCAGCTGGAACCCGCGGAACGTGGTAACCGCAGGTAAAGCCGGAGCGATATATAAACAAAATGGCGAAATTCAGACGGCCACCTATGAGCAGCTTTTTTCGGAAAAGCGGCAGGTGGAAATACCTGGCCACGAAGTATTAAGCTGGTATCCCAACCGCGATTCGCTTCCTTATATTAAAACGTACGGCCTGCAGAATTGCAGCACCTTTATCCGCACCACGCTTCGGCACCCCGATTTTATGTATGGCTGGAAACACCTGATAGACCTGAAACTAACCGACGAAGTCCCGGTATATGATATGCGCCAAAAGAGCCTGATGCAGTTTTTTAAAGAGCACCTTTTAAAGCACGGCTTTACCAGTTGGATGCACCAGAAATTAGGCGAACAGTTGAACGGCACCCGTAATTTGCTGGAAGATTTGGCAAAGCAGGTGCAGCAGCAAAAAGAATCGGTGGACTGGCCTTTCGAAGAAACCAACCATTATGCGGTAGTAAATGAAAAAGGAAGTTTGCAGAAAAGAGACCTGAAAGAACTGATTTCAGAAACAGCCGATAATGTGGTAGATAAAATTCACGAAGCGAACTTAACCCTGAAGCAATTGCTGTATTTAGGTGCAAACGACAGCGAAACGCTTATTAATAAAGACCGATGCAGTGCTGCCGATGTGCTTCAACTGATGCTTGAAAAAAAGCTGGCGCTGCAACCGGAAGACAAGGATATGGTGGTGATGCTGCACGAACTGGAATATAAAAAAGCTAACCGGCGTTATAAAACCTGTAGCTGCCTGGTAGTAAAAGGCAGGGACGGCGAGCACACTGCAATGGCTAAAACAGTTGGATTGCCATTGGGCATTGCGGCTAAATTGATATTAAATGGCACTATGCAGCTTACCGGTTTGCAAATACCGGTGGTAAAAGAAATATATGAGCCGGTACTGGAAGAACTAAAAAAGCTGGAGGTATCTTTTACAGAAGAAACACACCAGGTTCTATAACGGCATATTAAGCAAGTTCATGAACTATCTGTATAAATTCCTGCATACCCTCCGATGCACTTTTTTCTATAGTTGTAAGATGGTGCAATGAGGAAGTGTATGGAATTTTTTTATCTACAATAAATTTAGGGATTGTCCAGGGCACATAATTTACCAGCCCGGCAGCGGGATATACTACCAGCGAGGTGCCCACTATCAAAAAAATGTTTGCGGTTTTTACCTGTTGTATGGCTTCATCCATCATGGGTACAGCTTCTTCAAACCAAACAATATGCGGCCGCAGTTGAGCGCCGTCTGCGGCTTTATCTCCTATTTGTATCGGACCTCTTATTTCTGATACCAGGTTTTCATTTTTTTCGCTGCGCATTTTAAAGATCTCGCCATGCAGATGCACTATGTTTTTTGATCCGGCCCGTTCGTGCAGGTCGTCAATGTTTTGTGTGATGATATGTACCTCGAAATTTTCCTGCAGTGCGGCTAATGCATAATGGGCGGCGTTGGGTTGGGCATCGGCTACATTTTGGCGGCGCATATTATAAAACTCCAATACCAATGCAGGGTTTCGCTTCCAGGCGGTAGCGGTTGCCACTTCTTCTATATCATATCCTTCCCAGAGGCCGTCCGAATCACGAAAGGTTTTTAAACCGCTTTCGGCACTGATGCCGGCGCCCGTGAGCACTACCAGTTTCTTTTTATCCATACAGTTTTTATGGTGTTTATTTAAGGTAGTAAGTTAGTGTATTAGGGTTATTTATAAGCCGGTAGGTGTTTGTAAAATGCAAGTTGGTGACATTTTAAAATGAGAGTTTTCCTGTTATGTTGCTTGCTTTATAAGAGTAGCTGATGCCTCCTTCGTCGGCATGACAATATGAAGAGGGCGCTTAATAGGGCGCAGCCTTAAAGCTGTTACATAGATACAATACTTTTTCCTTTGTCATGCCTACGAAGGAGGCATCGGATAATATGTAAAGGAAGGTACTTAGCTAAAATTATTCCTGGTTGTAATTTCACCAGGTGGCCAGCTGCCAAATAGTTCTTCATTCAAAAACCTCCATTCAGGATTAAAACCCTTGATTAGTTCCATCTTTTTACTTCTTCGCCACCCCTTTATTTCATTTTCTCTTGCAATAGCACCGTTGATGTATTGAAAGCTTTCATAAAACAATAGGTGAAAGGCATGGTGTTTCCCTGTAAAAGTTGTTTTGTTCCCTCTACCTTGCCAATGCTCGATAATGCGCTGTTCTAAATCATTCGTAACTCCTGTGTATAAAGCTGTTTTTTGTTGGTTGGTAAGTATATAAACGTAGTAGCATTTGAGGGACATAGCAGTTAGTTATGTTTAATGATTATGCTACACGAATATAGCCCGATGCCTCCTTCGTCGGCATGACAGCAGGGAAAGAACTCACGAAAAGGTTTGTTTTAAATCGTTACATCAATATCAGTCTCTCTTGTCATGCCGAGGCACGAGGCATTGAGTAGTTTTTAAAGTAAGCAACATAACAGAAAAGCTTTTTACTATCATTACAAATGCACCTATGTTACAGCACACAAAAAAAGAGGCAGTCTAATTAAAGACCACCCCTTTGTTGATTAAACCGACCTTAAACTATCGCTATTTTATGATCACTTTTTCTACTGTGGTTGCTGCAGTAGTGCGGTCAGTTATTTTGATGGTATAAAAACCACTTCTTAGTTTTTCGATAGACAATGTATTACCACTTACATCGCGGTATTGTTTAATGGTTCTGCCCGATACATCACTTACCTGTACGTCGCGGATGCCGGTATTATCGCTGAACACTACGTTTACCGTACCATCACTGCTTGGGTTTGGGTAAATGATGATAGAGCTGGCTTGTGTTTCTCCTCTTACGGCACGGATGTCGCTATATTTTACTTTTCCGTCCATATCCACCTGCTGGATGCGGTATTGGGACAGGCCGGTATAAGCATTGGCATCTTTATAAGCATAGTGTAAAAGCGAGGTGCTGTTGCCACCGGCTGCCTGCGAAAATACCAGGGCTATATCTTTCCACTCGCCATTGGTGAGGCGTTGCACATAAAAGCCTTTATTGTTTTGCTCGGTAGCAGTGGTCCACTCTAACAGTACGGTTCCTTTATTGCGGGTAGCAGAGAATGAGGCAAAGTTTACAGGTAGCGCTGCATTTGCAATTGGTCCCAATTGATATGGCTGATATAAACATGAAACTGCAAAATTATTATATGTAATAATGGCTTTTG
>JAICHT010000304.1 GCA_025924755.1 Chitinophagaceae bacterium
GAAGGCCATCCCGGTTGCCGGATATACCTGCAAACTTTTCAGCATAGTCGTACCACGGTGCAATATCGTTATAGCGTATAGGCCAGTCAACAGCAATTCCGTCTTTGGCATTGGCTTCAAAATCGGCATTGCTCCAGCGGTAGCTTTGGCGTCCCCACATTAACGAACGTCCACCTACATGATACCCGCGGAACCAGTCAAACCGTTTGATTTCGGTATATGGACTTTCTTTTTCATTGGTCCAATAATCCAGGTTGGTTTCGTTTAAAGGATAATCTCTTTTTAATACCGGGTAATCCTTAATCATTTGTTGGGTGCGTCCACCCCGGTGCGGAAACTCCCAAGGAGCTTTGTTTGCATTTACGTAGTCTTTAACGTGCTCAATATTCCGGCCTCTTTCCAACAGCAGGGTCTTTAAGCCCTTTTCTGTTAATTCCTTTGCGGCCCATCCGCCTGAAATACCGGAGCCTACTACAATTGCATCATAAACATTGTCAGCCATAATCAGCGATCTTTTTTGTGAATAATTATATGATTAATTAAAAGTGAAAACACGTTTGTTTTATACATCACAAATTTTAATTGCTTCTTTGAGCGAAGCGATCTTGTCTTCTTTAGCCGGGATAAACTCCTGCGCAACATAGTCCTTAAATCCTGTCTCTACAATGGCCTGCATTATAGCCGGGTAATATAACTCCTGTGTATTGTCAATTTCATGACGGCCGGGCACGCCCCCGGTATGGTAATGTCCAAAATATTGATAGTTGTTTTTTATAGTACGGATCACATCACCTTCATCAATCTGCATATGATAGATGTCGTACAGCAGCTTAAAGTTAGGGGAACCTATACGTTTGCATAATTCTACACCCCAGGCCGAGTGATCGCACATATAATCTTTATGGTCTACTTTACTATTCAGTAATTCCATAATAATAGTTACCCCTTTCTTTTCAGCTATGGGTAACAGTTGCTTCAATCCTTCTGTGCAATTTTTTAAACCGGTTTCATCATCCATGCCTCTGCGGCTGCCGCTAAAGCAAATTAGATTTTTATAGCCGGCTTTGGAAACCAGGTCAATATGCTCGGTATAATTTTTCATTAAGGTAGGGTGATATTGCTTATCGTTCCAGCCTTCGGTTAAGCTAATTTCAGCACCATTGCACATAGAAGAAAAAACACCATGATCTTTTAAAACTTTCCATTCTTTAGGGCCTACCAAATCAATAGCGCTAAAGCCAATATCTTTTACGGTCTTGCACAAATCGTCAAGGGAAAGATAACCGTACGTCCAACGGCAAACGGAATGATTAATGTTATTTTTAAGTTTGTAGGTTTCCTCTCCTGTATTACCCACCAGTGCAAACGATTGAAGCGATGTCATAGCTAAAGTTCCGGTGGTTAATTGTTTTATAAGTTTTCTGCGATTTAATGGATTCATTAGTTAATAGAATGGGCTTTTATTATGAACTTTGGTTTACGCAATGTAAAGAAGTTGTTTGAATATAATGTGAGAAAGACATTTATTAATATGCCGGCAAGTAGAATAATAAAAAATAAGATTGCAAATTTTAAGTTTAAAATTTCATAACTTAAAAAGAGGAAATACAAAGAAAATAAAACATCAATAGACGCTAGCTGTAATAATTGCAGGGGATGAATGGCTTTCATATACAATCGCAATATTAATAAACTACCTAAATGTACTATTTTTAGAATAATATTGAGTTAAATGAATAGAAAATTACGATTAGGAATGATTGGTGGCGGCCCGGGTGCTTTCATTGGCGCCGTTCATCGTATAGCAGCCCGTATGGATAATGAGTATGAATTAGTATGCGGCGCTTTCAGCCGTACTCCCGGCAAATCAAAACAAACCGGCGATGAATTGCAATTAGATCCCCAGCGGGTTTACAATTCATACGAAGAAATGATTATGAAGGAAAAGGAGTTGACGGAAGATGTGCGGATGGAAGTGGTCAGCATTGTAACGCCGAATGATGTGCATTTTGATTCGTCGAAAATGGCGCTGGAAAATGGGTTTCATGTAGTGCTGGATAAACCTATGACTTTTAATTTAGCCGAAGCAAAACAGTTAAAAGAAATCGTAGAAAAGTCAGGAAAACTTTTTTGCTTAACGCATACGTATACCGGCTACCCCATGGTAAAGGAAGCACGATACCAGGTGAAACAGGGTAATATAGGTAAAGTGCGTAAAGTGGTGGCGGCTTACCCACAGGGATGGCTAACCGAACTTTTAGAAGAAACAGATAATAAGCAAGCATCGTGGCGTACCGATCCAAGTAAAAGCGGCATGGCCGGTTGTATGGGCGATATTGGAACGCATGCTTTTAACTTAGCAGAATATGTATCAGGTTTGCAGGTAACACAGCTATGCGCCGATCTTAATATTGTGGTGCCTGGCAGAAAGCTGGATGATGACGGAACCGTATTGCTAAAATTTAATAACGGGGCCAGTGGCTTTTTATATGCTTCTCAGATAATGGCCGGGGAAGAAAATGATATTACCGTTAAGGTATATGGAGAAACTGGTGGTGTAGAGTGGAAACAATCCGATTGCAATACTTTATTGATAAAAAGATTTAATAAGCCCACTGAAGTATTCAGAACGGGCACTGTTTATGTAAGTTCATTTGCCAAACATAATACCCGTACGCCGGCAGGGCACCCGGAAGGTTACCTGGAAGCTTTTGCCAATCACTACCGCAATTTTGCATTGTGCGTAAAAGCAGGGTTGGAGCATCAGCAGCCAAAAGAAGAATGGCTGGATTATCCCGGAGCCGAAGACGGCGTAAGAGGCATGGCTTTCATAGAACGGGTGATTGCCTCCGACAAAAGCGATCAGAAATGGACAAACTTTACCTTGTAATTAAAAATTAACTTGCCATATATGGAAACAATTAAAGGACCCGGAATTTTCCTTGCGCAGTTTATGGGCGATCAGCCACCCTTCAATGATTTAAAAACGATTTGTCAGTGGGCAAAAAACCTGGGCTATACCGGTGTACAATTACCGGCCTGGGATGCCCGTTGTATTGATTTACAAAAAGCAGCGGAAAGCAAAACCTATGCTGACGAATTGAAAGGATTAGTGAACGATGCCGGTTTAGAAATCACTGAGCTCTCTACCCATTTAATTGGTCAGTTAGTAGCCGTGCACCCGGCATATGACACTTTGTTTGATTCTTTTGCACCAGCAAATGTGCATGGTAATACTAAAGCCCGTACTCAATGGGCGGTACAGCAGTTAAATTATGCGGCCAAGGCATCGCAAAATTTAGGGCTAAAAGCCTGCGCAACTTTTAGCGGCGCTTTGTTGTGGCATACCGTATATCCGTGGCCGCAGCGGCCGGCTGGTTTGGTAGAAACTGGGTTTCAGGAATTAGCAAAAAGGTGGTTGCCCATATTAAATACCTTTGATGAAAATGGAGTAGATCTTTGTTATGAAATTCACCCCGGCGAAGACTTGCACGATGGAGTAAGCTATGAAATGTTTTTGCAGGAAGTAAACCAACATCCGAGAGCCTGTCTTTTGTATGATCCTTCTCATTTTGTATTACAATGCCTGAACTATTTAGAGTATATTGATTTTTACCACGAACGCATTAAAATGTTTCATGTAAAAGATGCAGAATTTAACCCAACGGGAAAGCAGGGAGTATATGGCGGTTATCAAAGCTGGATAAATCGTGCAGGAAGATTCCGTTCATTAGGCGATGGCCAGGTAGACTTTAAAGCTGTGTTTAGTAAACTCACCCAATATGACTATAAAGGATGGGCTGTGCTGGAATGGGAGTGTGCTATAAAACATCCGGAAGATGGCGCAAGGGAAGGTGCAGTTTTTATAAAAAATCACATCATCAGAACTACAGAAAAAGCATTTGATGATTTTGCCGGTGCTGCTCCCAGCGATGATTTCAACCGTTCGGTTTTAGGATTGCAATAATATTTAATTTAATCATTTAAACATTATAGGTACGATGAAAAAGGTCAAGTATATGGTATATGGCATGGGTATTTGCCTGGTGCTGGCAGCCTGTGGCGGTAATAACAACAATGGCACCAGCGCTACGAATGCCTCCGGCGGCACTGCGGTAGATACCGCCAGCACAGCAGCCCCTGTCGCTCCTACAACGCTGGGCAATGGC
>JAICHT010000305.1 GCA_025924755.1 Chitinophagaceae bacterium
TAAATCGGCAAAAAATAATATTTTCTTCTTTTGTTAAGCAAACAATCGCCTGCACTTTTTTATAGGCATAATCAGCGCTTTTCTTCCATATCCTGCTTTTGAGTTGGTAATAGGAGCTATGCTGCCATGCAATGATTTTATATTTTTTATGCAGTCTTCCAAAGATAAAAGCAACTGTTTGAGGATATTCTGTAGTAATAACAATATTAGGTTGTAAAGCGATCATTTTTTTGCGCAGTAATGATACGTCTTTGAAGAAACGTATTTTGCGCTGCAGATAGGTTGCTGTCCCTCCAATGCCAAAGTCAGCTTCTATATTATCGATATTGATATTATCATTTATGGGGAAAAATCTGTTCTTATCAGAACCTAGTATAAGTAAGCTAATAGCATAATTTCTTTCTTGTAAGGCATTGGCTAATGCTATTACCATTTTTTCTAGGCCACCAGCTACATTTAAGCCGGAACTTATTATGACAATATGGATTCTAGGTCGTGTATTCACTTGAAGCGGCTGAATAAATGTTGTGATTTATTGTATATTTTTTTTAAAAAGTTATAACCTTTAAAAAACAAAAACCTTTTATAGGAAAGATAAGGGTTTAAAAATGTAAGACTTTCCTGCAGCATTTCTTTTGAGTTTTTTTTATCTGCTATTACTTTTTCGTAAATTTTTATTCGCTGTTCTACAATAGATTCTGGCTTAAATGTTTGCTGTATTAGCTTTTTAGCGGCTGCACCTAATCGTTCTCTTAAGTTTTTATTCATGTGTAATAATGCAATAGCAGAGGTTAATTCTTGCTCGTTATTTTCTTCAATAACCAATGCATTTTCATCATGAGTAAATAAAAAAGAAGCACCTGTCTTTCGGGTAATGATGATTGCTTTTCCAAGCGAGGCTGCTTCCAAAGCCACGTAATTAAACGTTTCCCAAACAGACGGAATAATAATATATGCGGCCTTTTTTATTTCATTTATCGTTTCGTAAGTACTTATGCCTGGCACCCACTCAAAGCTGCTACCGTAAATGGAAGGAAATTTTTCTTTGATATAGCAGGAAACAGTGCCGGAATAATTCTTAAGTGAAACCGAATCGCCTCCTATCCATTTTACTTTTATTGTTTGACTTTTGTTCTGAAGTTGTTCCAGCGCTTTGCACAAGGTGATTGGGCCTTTTAAATAGCGCAACTTTCCTACCACCAATCCGAAAGTATCGCTGTGTTGGTATGCCGCTTCGTTATTATTTATTACCCATGGAATTAATGTTTGAAAAATACGCCGGTTGGTGAAGTTGCGTAACTCGGTAGTATTTAGCGGACTATGTGAGATAATGGCATTGGCTCCTTTATAAGATAATTGTTCCAGTTTTTGTATAATCGCGGTCTGTTCGCTATGTCCATTATAGTCATATTGCGTTATTTGCAAGCTGCTGCCATGTGCTGTAAGTAGGACCGGCGGTAAAGATTTGTCTGTCAAAAATGTCCCTATGCCAATACCATCCGATACTTCAATCACATCTATTTTATAACTGCTGCTATTCTGTAATAACCATTGTTTTACTGCATATCCAATAGCTATCCATTTAGGTGCATCGCTGCTGCCGGTACTAAAAAAGTTTTTATAGTAGTTCTTATACTTTTTGTAAGTTCTGTTTAAAATAACATTGGTTAAATATGAACTTTCATACAATACAATATCATCTTCCACTTTTTTTGTGTCATCAACAGTTAAAAAAATCACTTTGTTGTTTGCATTGGCAAATAAGGCAATAAAATTTTTATTAAAGGTGCTGACACCACCTATTTCGCAGAGCGGCAATAAACTGACAATGCAAATGGTCATAATTTAACCTGGAATAAATCAACACTAATAAAATCTGCATCTAAAGTAAATGTATAATATTTCTGAGCAGATAAAATGCTTCGCATTGCTAATCTTTCTGCTTTAGATAAATTGATATATTCCGACCGTATGATCTGCGGTTTTATTTTTTTGAAGTCAATCATTTTTAGTATTTCCAGATCATAACCCTCCGCATCAATTTGTATCAGGTTTACTTTGTTGCAATGATAATGTTCCTCAATAATATTCATCAGGTTATTTGCTGTTACTTCTTCTGCAATGATATAATCTGACGGTATATGCGAACGCTTGTGGTGGTGCGGATCAAGGGAAGCAATGCCCTGTGCCCAGTGTGGGGCCAAATCTGTCTTGCTTGGATCGAGTCGGTACAAAATCACTTTTCTTTTGTCCTTGTGCACGGCTTCATTTACAGTAACTACATGCGGATTGTATTGGTAGTTGCATTTTAATTTTTCAAAAAAATCCTTTAGGGGTTCAATCGCCACTCCACGGCTATTTCTGCTTTTTACAAAGCTATATAAATGGTCATGGCTGATGCCGTCATTAGCACCTATTTGTATGAAGCTAAACGGTTGGTGCGCCGCATAATTTTTTTCGAGAATTTTAATAAATACAAACTGAAAGCGGAAAGAACTTCGCATCAGTATAGCGATTGTATTTGTACAGCGTTGAACAAGGAGCAACAATATATTGCGTAAAAAAATCATTGCTGTACATCAATACTAAGTTTAGGAATAAATATCTGGTTCCATACTGGATCTATGAAGCGGTCAGATTGATATATATCTTCCTCAACTGCTGTAAATTCAAACACATCATATAAGCATTCATAAAAATGAATACTATCCCCGAAATATAAATTTATCCGGTATCTTCCAGGACGGTATATATTAAACCCGGGAATGGTAATAGTGGCTGTGCCCACTTTACCTACGCAAAGCGAAAGTTTTTTGCCCAGATGTTTGCTGTTTAAACCAATTAATGAATTTTGTTGCTCATCTTTAATTACAATACCAATATCAGGATCAATCAAAGGCTCTTTTATAAAGTAGGTAAGCACAATTTTCATATCGTCGCCAGGAACAAAACGATCGGTTTCAATATTATTGATATATAATTTAGCAGTAAGTAAACCCTGGTCTTTTTTTACTTTGTTCGGATGCCTGTTTAAATCAAATTCCCCTTTATCGTTTTTTTGTACCTGATATAAAAGATGGTTGGTGTAATAATCAACAGCTTCAGTAACGTTGCCGCAAAAAGTGCTTTCTCCTTTTTCTAAAACCACAGCTTTGGTACATAATTGTTTAATAGCTGCCATATTATGGCTTACAAATATTATCGTTCTGCCATGCTGCTTACTTACTTCCTCCATTTTACCCATACACTTTTTCTGAAACTCCATGTCGCCAACGGCTAATACCTCATCTATCAAAAGTATTTCGGGTTCTAAATGTGCTGCTACAGAAAAAGCCAGTCGCAACTGCATGCCGCTGCTGTAATGTTTTAACGGAGTATCAATAAATTTTTCAACGCCGCTAAAATCAATAATTTCATCCAGTTTACCATTGATCTCCCATCTTTTTAAACCCAATATGGAGCCATTTAAATAAATGTTTTCCCTGCCAGTAAGCTCCGGGTGAAAGCCCGTGCCTACCTCCAGCAAAGAGGCTACACGTCCGTTCAATATTATTTCTCCGGCTGTAGGTGGTGTAATGCGGCTGATGATTTTCAGAAGCGTACTTTTCCCGGCGCCATTATGACCGATAATACCCATTCTTTCGCCTTGCTGAATGTCTAAATTAATATCTTTCAATGCCCAGAAAACTTCCTTTTTCTTTTGCCGGAAAGCAGTTTTGTATGAATTTGCAATCACGTCCCGCAAAGCTATATAAGGAGCAGCCGGTGATAAGGTGTATTTCTTTGAAAGATTATGAATGGTAATAGCTGCATCCATCAGGCAAGATCCGCAAAAAATGCTTCAGATTTTCTAAAGTAAATTAATCCTGCAAAAGTAAAAATTAAAGCCGACGTCATACTAATTAAAATAACATCCTTTTCGTAGCCTTGGTTAAAAGGCATCCTGAAAATTTCGATGGCACCATTTATAGGATTAATGGCTAATACATATTTAAGCCATATTTGTTTGATAGAATGGATTGGGTAAATAACCTGCGAACCAAAAAACAAAAATTGCAGGAGAAACGGAACCACATACCGAAAATCTCTAAACTTCACATTCAAAGCGGCTAGAAAAGTTCCAATTCCAAAAGCCGAAATAAGA
>JAICHT010000306.1 GCA_025924755.1 Chitinophagaceae bacterium
AACAGTATTGATGTTGGGCTTTATGAACGGCGAAGCTTTAAAAAGGACAGAAGAAACAGGATTGGTTACTTTTTATAGCCGTACCAAAAAGAGATTATGGACAAAAGGTGAAGAAAGCGGCAATCACTTGCAGTTAAAGCAGATGCTGATAGATTGTGATAATGATACTTTATTAATTAAGGCTACCCCTACTGGCCCGGTGTGTCATACCGGGGCTGACACTTGCTGGAGCGAAAAAAACCATAAGGACGACTTTTTGTATTATTTAGAAGATATTATTAAGTTACGCAGAACCAGCAATGATGAAAGTTCGTATGTAAAAAAGCTTTTCGAAAAAGGCATTAATAAAATTGCTCAAAAGGTAGGAGAGGAAGCGGTGGAGGTGGTTATTGAAGCTAAGGACGTTAATCAAGAGTTATTTTTAAATGAAGCCGCTGATTTGTTATTTCATTATTTGATATTATTGCAAGCTAAAAACTGCTCGTTGTCAGATGTGGTGAACGTCTTGCAGCAACGGCATCAATCTAAATAATATGCGATCTCTTCTATTTGCTCTTTTATTTATTCCCACTTTTTTGTTTGCCCAAACAAAAAGCTTTATGATTAACGGGCATGTAAGCGGGCTTACAAATGGGGCTGTCGTAAAAATTTCTACAGTTCAGGGCGATAGCCTGATAGCAAAAAGTAAAGTGAAAGACGGCTACTTTACTATAAAAGGTGCTATTGCAGAACCCGGGTTGTATTGGTTAACTCTTGGGACGGAGCAACCGCAGCATATCTTCCTGGAGAATACTGATATAAAGGTAAGTGGCGACAAAAAAGATATTAAGAATATTAAAATCGAAGGTTCACAATCAAACAATGATTTTAATGACTTCAAACAAACTTTCAATCCCTTAGTAGGAGAGCTGAATGCAGTAGCTGCACAGGTAAACCAGGCGCAAAGCGATGACAAGCGGGCTGAACTAATGAAGGGATATGATTCCTTGACTCATATTATTAATACTGAAGTAGAAAAATTTGTAGCTGAAAAACACAGTTCGTTTGTGTCTCCTTTTTTACTCTTCATTACTGCACAGATATTAGACGATCCGATGGTGATGCAGCATCGTTTTGATATGCTTGATGCGAATGTACGCAACTCCAATGTAGGCAAAAGCCTGGCTGATTTTATAGCTTATAATAAAGTAGGAGCTATTGGTACGGATGCGTTGGACTTTACACAGAACGATGTAAATGGCAAGCCAGTTTCTTTATCTTCTTTACGGGGCAAGTATGTGCTGGTTGATTTTTGGGCAAGCTGGTGCAAACCCTGCCGTATGGAAAATCCAAACGTGGTAAAGGCTTATCAAAAGTTCAGCAATAAAAACTTTACAGTATTGGGCGTTTCTTTAGATCAGCAAAAAGAAAACTGGGTTAAAGCTATTGAAAACGATAAATTAGCATGGACGCAGGTAAGCGATCTTCAATTTTGGAATAACAGTGCCGCGGTGCTGTATCATGTGCAAGGTATTCCGCAAAACTTTTTAATTGATCCAAATGGAAAGATAGTTGGCAGAAACTTACGCGGCGAAGCTTTGGAAGCTAAACTATGCGACCTGCTTGGATGTCAATAAAATTGAAACTCACCTTTTGTCAAAACCTGCACCATGCAGGTTTTTGTTGTTAATATGCTATCCATCAGAACGCGATAAATTTCTTTAAACAAAATAGGATTGCTGGTAAGGGCAGGTTTTCTACAAGTATATACTGCTGCTTTAAAAATACGATAGCTGCTTTATATGTATGATATTATGTGCATGGTATGTTATTTGTTTTCATTCCTATAATCAAAAAACTTGGTATGAATCGTAAGACTATAGAGCGCAGGGAAGTTTCAGCAACTGACGAACGCGAAATTGCTTCGAATATATTTATTGTAGCTCCGGGTGTATGGCGTATGAAAGACATTTTTGTCAATGTATACATCATACAGAACCGTGAAAGCACAAATTGGGTATTATTGGATACCGGGCTAAAAACGTCAGCTCCGAAAATCAAAAACATGATTGTTCAGGTCTTTGGCACCGCCGGAATCCCTTCTTCCATAATTATGACGCATGGTCATTTCGATCACGTAGGCTCTCTGGTTCAATTAGCTGATGAATGGAACGTGCCGGTATATTGCCATCATATGGAAGCGCCCTACTTATCGGGCAAGTCTGCTTACCCGCCATCAGATCCAACGGTAGGCGGCGGAATTATGCCAGCATTGTCTGTGATGTTTCCAACCAGTCCCGTTAATATTCAAGACCGGCTTCGCGACTTACCTGAAAATGGGGAAGTACCGGATTTGCCCGAATGGAAATGGATATATACACCTGGCCACGCACCAGGCCATATCAGTCTTTTTAGAGAAAGCGACGGCGTATTAGTAGCCGGGGATGCATTTGTAACTACCAGGCAGGAGTCTGCTTTTTCCATAATGACACAGAAAAAAGTATTATCAGGACCTCCAAAATATTTTACGCCCGACTGGGGCGCCGCTGCCCGTTCATTAAAAGAACTATCAGCACTAGAGCCTAATGTAGTAGCCACAGGACATGGACAGTCCATGTATGGAGATGAAGCAAGAAAGGCTTTGCACAAACTTTCCCGCGAGTTTTGGAAATTGGGTATGCCCAATAAAGGAAGGTATGTAAGAGAGCCGGCTTTATTTAATGAAGATGGTGTAACCTATATACCACCTATGCGAAATAAAGTAAAGATTGCAGCTATTGCAGGTGTTACCGTATTAGCCTTAGTAGCGTTGGCGGTTTACAAGCGTAAACAAAAAAGTATTTTTTAATAGAACTACAGAGCCGCTACTATTAGCGGCTCTGATTATTTAGTGAGGTCTTATCATCAAATTAATTGCCGCTTATATAGCTGTATCGCATTTTCAAAACCCAGATAAATGGCGTCAGAAATTAAGGCATGTCCAATACTTACCTCATCCAGCCAGGGGATTTGCTCTTTAAAATAATGAAGGTTTTGAAGATCCAGGTCGTGGCCGGCATTTAATCCCAAATTAAGTTCTTTTGCTTTTTGCGCTGCTTGTTTATATGCTGCCACGGCTATTTCTTTGTTAGTATCATATTGCTTTGCGTAAGCTTCTGTATAAAGCTCCACTCTGTCTGTGCCGCATGCTGCTGCACCAGCTATCATTTCAACTACCGGGTCTACAAAAACTGAAACACGGATACCGGCGTTTTTAAAAACAGCAATGATATCTGTTAGATATGCTTTATTATTAATAGTGTCCCAACCATGGTTGGATGTGATTTGATTTAAAGCGTCAGGCACGAGAGTAACCTGATGCGGGTTTACCTCTAATACTAAATCAACAAATTTCTGCTCCCTGCAATTTCCTTCAATATTAAATTCAGTGGTAATGATTTTTTTAATAGCACGTACATCTTCATAACGGATATGGCGTTCGTCCGGGCGGGGATGCACAGTAATGCCATCCGCCCCAAACCGTTGGGCATCAATTGCCGCTTTTACCACGTCGGGTGTATTACCACCCCGGCTGTTTCTAAGGGTAGCAATTTTATTGATATTAACGGAGAGTTTTGTTGGATGCATCATGCTTCAAAGTTAATAGCATTGTTTTTTCGACAAGGTAAATTTTTAGATATAATAATCTAATAAATGCTATTACTATTAAACAAAAAACCGGCTATATAAAACCGGTTTTCTGAGATAGATCGCTTATAATTTAATTTCTTCTATCGCCACGATTGCCATGTTCTGCATGCCCGCCGTTATTTTGCCGGTCACCACCAAAGTTTCTTTGTGGGCTTTGCATGTCGCCGCCGTTTCTTTCACCAAAGTTGCGGTTACCGTTATTGTATTGCCCGGTAGGCCTTTGAGGATTTTGCTGAGGAGGATAGTTATTTGGGCGTGGATTGTAACCGTCACCGTTTCTTTCCCTGTTTTGACGGGTAGGAGCATTATTGTCGTTTCCTGGTCTCATTGAATTATCCCGATCCCTGTTTTGCCAGCCGCCAATATTTCTTTGCTCATTCTCATTCCTGTTTTGCGGAAATCTATTTCCACTTCTTGCTGGTAAATTATTATCCCGCCCGTTATCAAATCCTCTGTTATTAC
>JAICHT010000307.1 GCA_025924755.1 Chitinophagaceae bacterium
AACCGGCACGCTTAGCCGCTAATACTTTTTCTTTGATTCCTCCTACCGGCAATACTTGCCCCCGCAACGTAATCTCTCCGGTCATACCTAAATAGGGTCGTACCTTTCTACCGGTATAAGCCGAAGTTAATGCTGTAAGCATAGTGACGCCAGCACTTGGACCGTCTTTTGGAACAGCCCCTTCCGGCACGTGTACATGCGCTACTTTCTTTTCAAAAACCGATGGGTCAATTCCAAATCTTTTGGCATTGGAACTAAGATACGACAAAGCAGTAGCAGCACTTTCTTTCATCACATTTCCTAAATTACCGGTCAGGCGCAACTCTCCTTTTCCATCACTTAAGGTAGCTTCAATAAATAAAATATCGCCGCCCACATAGGTATATGCCAGCCCTACCGCCACGCCGGGTATGGTAGCCGATTTGTACATTTCATTATTATACTTCGAACGTCCCAATATCTTTTCTAAATCGCTGGTAGCTAAGGCTGCTTTTATACTTCCTTTCATGGCCAGGTTTTTGGCCAGGTTGCGCATAATAGCTGCCAAGTGACGATCCAATTCCCGTACGCCGCTTTCCCGTGTATAATCCTGAATGATTTTTTCCAGCACCTTATCGCTGATTTTAAAAGCGGTTGATTTTAATCCATGCGCTTCTTTTTGCTTTGGTATCAGGTGTTGCTTGGCGATCTCGATTTTTTCTTCAACTGCATATCCGTTCAGTTCAATAATTTCCAGCCGATCTCTTAAAGCAGGTTGTATGTTCTGCAAATTATTAGCCGTAGCAATAAACAACACCTTACTCAAATCATATTCCAGCTCCAGGTAATTATCGTAAAAGTTATTGTTCTGTTCAGGATCCAGCACCTCCAGTAAGGCGCTGCTGGGATCGCCGCGAAAATCGCTCCCTACCTTATCAATTTCGTCTAATATCATTACCGGGTTGGATGATTTTACTTTACGGATGGATTGAACAATACGGCCGGGCATAGCACCAATATAGGTTTTACGATGCCCGCGGATTTCACTTTCATCGTGTATGCCGCCCAAACTTAGCCGTACATATTTTCTGCCGATTGCGGAGGCAATGCTTCTGCCCAGAGAGGTTTTACCAATTCCCGGCGGCCCATAAAAGCAAAGTATCGGGCTTTTCATATCACCTTTTAACTTTAGCACCGCCAAATATTCTAATATGCGTTCTTTAATTTTTTCCATTCCATAGTGATCCGTATCCAGTATCTTTTTTGCCTTTTTTAAATCATAGGTGTCGGGTGTATACTCCTGCCATGGCAAATCAAGCATCAAATCGAGGTGATTATAAACCACGGAAAAATCCGGTGTGCTGGGGTGTATCCGTTCCAGTTTTTCAATGCCTTTTTTAAATGCTTCTTTTGCAGCCTCGGGCCATATTTTAGTATCGGCTTTTTTCTGCATTTCCTTCAGCTCGCGGTCGTTGGTATCGCCACCCAATTCGTCTTTAATACTTTTAAGCTGTTGCTGCAAAAAATACTCCCGCTGCTGCTTATCAATCTCGGTTTTGGTTTTATTGGTTACCTTATTTTTCAGTTCGGCAAACTGCAATTCTTTTTGCAGTAATTGCATTAATAAGGTAGCTCTTTCGCGGATATTGCTAAGTTCCAGCAATTGTTGCTTTTGCTTTAAATCGGAATTTAAATTGCTTGATACAAAATGAATCAAAAAGGAAGGGCTTTCAATATTGCGCAGTATAATAGAAGCCTCCGATGGAATATTGGGAGAAAGCTGTATGATTTCTGTAGCCAGGTCTTTAATATTAGCTACATAAGCTTCAAAGTCCGCATCGTCCGGTGCTTTTTCTTCGTCAAGAACTTTTATAGTGGCTTTAAAATAGGGATCTTCGGTAGTAATGGCCTGTACAGAAAAACGGCTTTTGCCTTGTATGATAACCGTGGTACCGCCATCAGGCATTTTAATTTGCTTTACAATTTTTGCTACCGTGCCCACGCCTTCCAAATCCTTTACAGCAGGGTCTTCTACATTGCTATCTTTTTGCGCAATAACACCTATTAGTTTGTTGCCCTTGTAGGCATCGTTCACAGCTTTTATGCTCTTATCTCTCCCTACGGTTATGGGTAATACTACACCCGGAAATAATACCGTATTTCTCAACGGCAACAAGGCAATTTCTGTCGGTATATCTATCTTTTCACCTCCTTCGCCATCCTGTTCGTTGATGGGCATAATAGGTAAAAAATCCATTTCTTCTTCCGGCTTCAGTAAAAAATTCACTAAATAACTATTTTAATAAAACAAATAAAATCACAGCTTTTGTGGGGCTGCAAAAGTAAATACGTTTTGCCAAGTGGTCAATATTAATAATATACCTGCAATTTAAAAGGTACCGACAAAACAAAAACCCTCTGTGTAAGAGGGTTTTATAAAATTATAAAGTAAATTGAATTATAGTGCGAAACCTACTGCCAGTTGCAATCCCTGGTTTTTCCATTTATTTTGATCGCCTATATCATTGATATTGTTTAACCCTACCACGTAGCGTCCGGATATCCGGAAGGCCAGCACTTTTACCTGCACGCCACCCAGTATTGAAAAGTCGCCATGCTTAAATGCATCTTTACCATTTTCCACCAGCGTATTATCATGGTTCATTAAAATACCAAACTGTGGCCCTGCCTGTAATGTAATCAAATTGCCTACAAGTTTATAGTTCAGCAATATTGGTATGGATAAATAGTTCAGTTTAATATCATTGGTAGATTTAAATGCGTTTTGATACACATTATTAAAGCTTGAATCCGTGCGGCTTCTGTACTGGTTAAACAATACCTCTGGCTGAATGGATACTTTGCCGGAGCCAATTTCGGCAAAACCACCCAGGCTGTACCCATACCTGAATTCATCTTTAAAAGATTTGCCGTCAATTTTTGTAAAGTTGGAGCCTGCTTTTATTCCTAAATGAAACTGGGCCATTGCTGCTGAAGCAATGAATAACAAAGCAAACAGTACAGGTAATTTCGTTTTCATGTTAAAATGTTAATGGATAAATAATTTCAAGATTAATACCAATAAAGATTCACCGTTGTTAATAAATGAATAATAAAATTCATTTACAGGATGATACCACCATTGACTACGTAATTTGGGGTAAGTTTATTATCTGAAGCAGGAAAATAATAGTTAAGTAAGGCTTGAGGCTGCACAAAAAACTTTCCGAAAGAAAATTCGGTTTTCAAAAAAAGGGTCAGCGCTATTGCCTGAAATTTTGAATTGCTGTTTAAATACACATTTTGAGAGTTGTACAACACGTTGACGCCTGTTTTACTATTGCTGATATACATATTGCTGGCCTCGTTAAAGCCAAACTTTTCCGTACCACCCGTAAATGTTAATTGTGGTGTAAACCTTACAAAATCTTTTTTGCTCACCAGGTTGATCCAGTAAAAGTCATGCTTCACGGAAGCCGCAACAGTTACATCATTAATAGTTTCCTCCGTAGTGGTAGTAGTAGTGGTGGGTATGGTAATTTTGTGCTTTTTGTTTTTCAGTTTTGTTATATACCCTTGGTTTTGACTATAAGAAGTGCGATTGCCCCATCCATAGTTTACCGACACCATGGGTTTTATCCAGTACTTTCTGTATAGAAAATAAACCGCAGCTTCGCTTTTTAAAGGAGAGGTATAAAATGGCAACGGATCTTTAGTAAAAAATTGGGTAAGCATCAGGCCGGTAGCCAACTTCCTGTTTTTCAAATAATCATAAGAACCGCTTACCGCATATTGATAAGGGGAAAACCGGGCGGCATCTTTTACCACTTCTGATGAAACATTTACACCCAATCCGCTTTTGTGATAGTACCCTACAGTAGGTGTTATCGTAAGCTTTTCAAAAGACGCAACAGAAGAACTGGTTTTGTAATTGTAATAACTATTTTTTAGCCCTACGTTTATAACGGCAAAACTCCGGGGTGTATACAACGAATCAAAAAAACTGTCCAATGCGGAGAAAAGCTCATCGTAATTGATAGTAGGATCAACTGCTGGCAAATTATTTTCCTTTGGTTTTTGAGCAGAAAGCTGTGCACATGCAACTAGGCATATTAATAT
>JAICHT010000308.1 GCA_025924755.1 Chitinophagaceae bacterium
ACGGTTCATTCGTTGGATGAATTAAAGAACCTGATAATTGCTAATAATGGAAAAAGAATCGTGCCATTAAAAGATATTGCCGATGCTACTATCAGTCCGGGTGTAGAGTATACAAAGATCAATGCCAATGGCCATGCAGGTGTGTTGGTCGCTATCATCAAGCAGCCTAATTCTAACCTCGTTGATGTTTCTACGGCTATGAAAGAAAAGGTGGCCGATCTGCAAAAAATTCTTCCAAAAAGTATTACAATAAAGCCGTATTATATACAAGCTGATTTTGTAAATCAATCTGTAAAAAGTGTTACCGATAGTTTGTGGATAGGTTTGGCTCTGGCTATTATTGTGGCCATTATTTTCCTAAGGTCATTAAAAGCAAGTGCTACTATTTTAATAACCATCCCTGTTACTATATGTCTTTCTTTGATAGTAATATATGCGGTGGGCTATACGCTTAATATAATGACGTTGGGGGCTATTGCAGCGGCTATCGGACTAATTATTGATGATGCTATTGTGGTGGTAGAACAGATACACCGCAGCCACGAGGAGCACCCTAATGAGCCCACAACTATTGTCATACAGAAAGCAATCTCTTATTTACTTCCTGCTATGATAGGGTCTTCCATCAGCACTATTGTTATTTTTATTCCATTTGAAATGATGAGTGGGGTGGCAGGTGCTTATTTTAAGGTATTGACCAATACCATGATCATTACGTTGGTCTGTTCTTTTTTTGTTACCTGGATATTACTACCCATTATTTACCTGATACTTACACGAAATAAAAAACCGGGTACTGTGTCCACAAAAAAAGAAAAACCGGTAGAAGTAAAAAAGCAGCAATGGGTTTCTTTCTTTATTCATAAGCCTTATATCAGTTTCATTATTATAGCCCTGCTGGGTGTGGCTATTTATTTAATATTGCCCAATTTAGAAACGGGTTTTTTACCGGAAATGGACGAAGGCAGTATTGTGCTGGATTACTCATCGCCACCCGGCACTTCTCTAGAAGAAACCGACCGGATGTTGCAACAGGTTGAGAAGATCATAGTTGCAGAACCCGAAGTAGACGCATACTCCAGGCGAACCGGAACACAAATGGGCTTTTTTATTACAGAACCCAATCGCGGCGATTACCTGATTCAGTTGAAAAATAAGCGAAGCAAATCTACCGATGATGTAATTGCGGATATCCGTCAAAAAATCGAATCATCACAACCGGCTTTGCGTGTGGATTTTGGGCAGGTAATAGGCGATATGCTGGGCGATTTAATGGAGTCGGTTCAACCGGTTGAAATTAAAATTTTTGGTAGTGATAATACAAGGTTGCAAAAACTTTCTACACGAGTGGCTAATATCATTACCAATGTAAAAGGCACGGCAGATGTATTTGATGGAATTGTAATTGCAGGACCTTCTATCAGTATTGTACCAGATAATGCAAAGCTGGCACAATATGGCTTGACACCTGCTACTTTTGAAACGCAGATGGAGATGATGATGCAGGGCGGTGTAGCAGGAAATATTCTGGAAAAAGAACAGCTATCCACCATTCGGCTGCTTTATCCTAACAGCCGGAATCAAAGCCTGGAAGGATTGAATCAAATGCAGGTGTTTTTACCGTCCGGTCGTTTAAAATCAATAACCGATCTTGCCAATATTCATTTAAATGCGGGCGACGCAGAAATTAACCGTGAGAACCTGCAATCTATGGGAGTGGTTACGGCACGGCTAGATAATAGGGACTTAGGCAGCACCATAAAAGAAATCCAGCAAAAAGTAGGATCGCAGTTAGTGCTTCCGCAAGGCTATCATATTGAATATGGCGGCGCTTATGCCCAGCAACAGCAATCGTTTAAAGAACTGTTGATGATTTTAATTACCTCCAGCTTATTGGTATTTGGTGTTATACTTTTTTTGTTTAAAGATTTTTTAGTGGCGCTTTGTATTTTGCTGATATCGGTACTGGGAATTGCCGGAAGTTATATAGGGCTTTATATTACCAATACTCCTTTAAATGTAGGCAGCTATACCGGCTTAATTATGATTGTTGGGATCATTGGCGAGAACTCTATATTCACCTATTTGCAATTTATAGAATCGCTGCATGAAAGGTCGGTGGACGAGTCTATTATCTATTCTATATCTACCCGGTTGCGTCCAAAATTAATGACGGCACTGGGCGCTATCATCGCTTTGATGCCTATAGCTCTGGGCATCGGAACAGGTGCACAATTGCACCAGCCGCTGGCAATTGCGGTGATTGGCGGTTTTATCATTGCGTTGCCTTTGTTATTAATTGTATTGCCTTCTTTGCTTCGCCTGATTAGTAAAAAAAAGAAACGGGAATTGGAAGAAAAGGCAGCAGCAAATCTTACCACCGGATTGTAAAACTGTGTTCATTCCTATGAAATTGATAGGCAATTTTAAAGTTGGAAACCTCGCAAATTTGTTTAATAATAGATAAGCCTAAACCATTGGACTCATTAGTTTGAGCCGGTTTATAAAATCGGGTAAAAAGGTGGTCTTCTTCCATACTTTGAAGCGGCCCGCTATTACTGATTATAAGGGTATTGTTCGTAAGCGTTATGGTGATATGTCCATTTTCATAGTTGTGCCGGGTAGCATTGCTTAAAAGATTATTCAGCAGTATTTCAGCTAGCTCGTTATTCATTTGAACAAAAGCCGGCTGTAGTGATGCCTGAATTGAAATGTTTTTAGCCTCCCACAACTCCCGGAAGGCTTCTGCTTTTGTTTCTATTTTCTCCTGTAAGTTAATATAGGTTATTTCTAAAAACTGGTTGTTTTCAATTTTTGTTAGCAGCAGCAGCGAGTGGTTCATCCTGCTCAACTTTTGTATGGCTTCGTAAGCACCTTGTGCTGCCTTACTTTGATCGGCTGACAATTGTTCATCCTGTATCAATAAATCCAGTTTGGATCGGATAATTGCAAGGGGCGTCTGCATTTCGTGCGAAGCATTTTCCGTAAATTCTTTTAACAGCAAATAATCGTGTTGCGCTTTACTGGTAGTGCTTTCTAAAACGGCATTCATAAAAGTAAATTCATCAATTTTAGAAGGTCCAAATTTTAAAGTACTTTTTTTGCCAATCTCAAATGTTTTTAATTTTTCGAGGGTATTATAAAAGGGACGCCAGAGCTTTTTAAGCACCAGCCGGTTTATTATAAAAGTGGCAACAAGAATTAATAGTATGGTACAAAGAATAATATAAAAAATAGATTGTACCAGGTCGTCCGTTTGCTCCAGCGATTTGGTGACGGTTACCTTATATTGATTATTGGTAGTGCCAACGCCAAATGCAAGCACCCGGTAGTTGCCTTTTTCTTTCTCTGTGGAATCATATAATACAACGGTTTCATAAATTGTTTTTTCATAGGGCCGGTCCACCGCAGTATATACTATGCGTTGATCTCCTACACGAACTGCTTCCGGAGGTTGGTTGTGTTCGCTTGTATAGGTTGTTATTTCCCGTTGCTCAATTTTCAGGTCATCATCTACCTGGCCAATAATGATATAGTCAATTAAAAAATAAAAGGCTATTGCAGAAAGTACAAAAATTGCAATGGTTGTAACCAGGTTGATGCGGCTGTATAATGTAAAAAGTTTCAAGTTGATGAATCAGTTTTAAATACTGAACTTATAACCCATTCCGTAAATAGATTTTATGTAATCGGGACAACCTGCATTCATTAACTTTTTTCGCAGGTTTTTAATATGCGTATAAATAAAATCGTAGCTGCCGGCCATATCCATTTCATCGCCCCAAAGGTGTTCGGCTATAGCGTTTTTTGTAATCACTTTATTTTTATTGCTGATGAAATATACCAGCAGTTCATACTCTTTACGGGTTAAGTCAATTGCTTTTTTATCAACACTTACTGCTTTTTCATTTAGGTCCAACACCAGTTCATCAAAGTAAAGAATATTTTTCCCGTCAAACGATTTCCTCCGGATGATGGCTGCTATCCGCGCAGCCAGTTCCGAAAGGTGAAAAGGTTTGGTGAGATAATCATCTGCACCGGCTTTTAAAGCAAATACTTTATCATCCAACGCATTTTTTGCAGAAATAATTAATA
>JAICHT010000309.1 GCA_025924755.1 Chitinophagaceae bacterium
GATTGCAGGTATCCGGAATTGTACAGAGAATTAAAGAAAAGAGGCGTTCAAGTGGTGTTTCACTCCTTTCATGCTGGTGCAATGACAAAGGAAAGGAAGGCTCAAATGGAAGCTCAGGTTGGAAAACCCTTTTTCAGTGTAAACAGCGGCAGTACCCTTCCTGAGATAACTATGCCTGCCACAATGATCAGTAATGCTGTCAATAATCATCTGTGGATCAGTTGCAGCAATACTTCTAAAGAGGAAAGTTGCTTTGCTGCCTTTATGGTCAGACCAGATGGAGTCGTTCACGGTAGATTGGAGAGGAATAAACGTGGTGTCTTGATCACCGAAATTGATTCTGAGGTTCAGTATTATGACTCTTCCGGTTACTGGAGGCAAAAAGCCATGGAAGGACAGTTTCATAGTGGTACTTTAGTTCAGGATCCCAGATCAGTCGCCAGAACCAAGCTGTAGAAGCCTGCAGCCAACATGAGCATTGGCAAACGAGCGGCGGAAGGAAGTCAATTGAGCTGTGTTTATCTATGCAGCTTCATATCTTTGGCTCGGCTAAAGGAACGCTATTGCCGCTCCTTCGCCAATGCTTTCAACGTTAGCGGTAATTTACAATATCAGTCATTCAACTTGATATGAAAAGATACCTTTTAGGACTCATTGTTTTCTGCTTTTTTCTTTTTGGCTGTGAAAGGGAGAAGTCTCCTACGCAGCTCAATGAGTATTTCAAGTATAAAGTTGACGGAGATAAAAAGGCTTGGGGGCCAGGCAATGCGTTAACAGGCGGACAGTTTGAATGTGGCTTGGGTGATTCAGCTTTGTTTATCGCTGTTAAGTTTGGTGTAGAATCTATAGGTTTTTATTTGAAATCCCATGATATAGGTGACGGCACATATACCCTTGACCAAAATTATCAGGGTTTTTACACCAGCCCTAAAGATTTCCAAACATATAGAACAACATCAAATGCTACAGGAACGCTAACTATTAAAAAGTCATCCTTTCAATCTTATGGAACCATACCAATATTGGAAGGTCACTTTTCATTTAAAGCTGTTGATACAGTAACAGGCAAGACAAGCAACATCACCGAAGGAGAATTTGTAATGAAGCGTCACAATTTTTAGTCAAGAGAAACTACCGCTAACAAGCTCTTTCACGTTCGCGGCAATAATTTTCACACTGTTTAGGGGAAGGATATAGCAATCTTTATAGCAAATAGCAACAACTCAATAACATGAAGTACTTTCTAATTTTACTGGTAATTCTCTTGTTAAACGGTAGCGTATCCGCTCAAAAAAATAGCATGATGATTCGTATATCAGAAATTGAAATTGACTCAAATTACCTCGAACAATATAATAAAATTCTCAAAGAGGAATCTCGGGCATCTGTAAAATTAGAGCCAGGTGTCATTTCCATTTACCCGATGTACCAGAAAGACAACCCAACGCAAGTACGGATCTTGGAAATATATGCCAGCAGGGAAGCATATGAGTCGCATTTAAAAACACAGCATTTTCAGGAATATAAAACCACTACTCTTAAAATGGTCAAATCCTTGAAACTTATAGATATGGAGGCAATAGATATGGAAACTATGCCCAAGATATTTCGTAAGCTAAAAGATTGAATACTAAAGTTAGTAGCTAAAGTTAAAAGCATCAAAGCTGCTAACAATGGGCTTTCCGCAACATGGGCTTTTGAAAAAGTTCGGAACACATTATCTTTAATTAGCAACGGAATAGGGGTCAAACCTTAATTTTTCAAATATCCATCCTGCTTAAAGCCCTCTTGCGTTGGTGGCAAGCTTAAAATAACACTTCAAAATATGAGGAAGCCAATTACTATTTTAATAATCCCAATTTTTCTGGCAAGCTGTGCTGCAAAATTAACTACAGACAAAAAGACTCATCTAAAAAATGAGTTGGAAGAAATGGTTAAGGCTGACCAAATAGCTGCGTACATTCCGCAGGGAAAATATATAGAGTACACCCATGAACAGTGGAACAATTTTAAGGATAGTGTTTTTAAAAGTGACAAAAATCGGGTTGAAGCAATGTTTGACAAATATGGATTTCTCGGTTTTGATAAAGTTGGAAAAGAGGGTTCAAATCATTTTTGGCTTTTAGTTCAACATTGTGACAAATATCCGGATTTTCAAAAGAAGGTTTTGAAATCAATGGACAGAGAAGTAAAGCTAGGAAACGCCGATTCTAATAATTATGCTTATTTATATGACAGAGTTAAAGTAAACGCAGGTGAAAAGCAACTATTTGGAACACAAGTTACTTATGAGACAGAGACAACCGGAAGAGCAATACTTAAAAATGGACTTATTGACTCAATCAATGTTGACAAGTTGAGAAAGGAATATGGTTTAGAATCTCTAAAAGACTATTTGAATGAAATGACAACTATGCATTATGAAATGAATAGAGAACATTATGAAAAAATGGGTATGACAAAACCAAACTTATATTAAGAAAAAGCCAGCAGCCAGCAGTAGGTTTGCTGCTATGCTGGCTGCACTGCTATTGAACCAGTTCCTGTAAATCCAGCAGGACGGAAAGCCTATCTTCATGCCGATGCATTTAGCAGTATGAAAGTTGACAGATACCATCTTAAATCAGACGAAAGCCTTACAGTTTTTGAATTTATTAGTGTAGGACCAAAGGGCGCAATTCGTAAGCAGATTCTTTTCCAGCCTACTTACACAGCAGGGCTTTACAGTCTTGCTTTTTGGCTACAAACATCCTGACACGGGTGAGCTTGACGACCTGGCTGTTACCAACAATGGTGATACTGATAAAGTGCTTGGGACAGTTGTTGCCGCTTTGTACACTTTTCTTGACAAATATCCAGAAGCTTTCGTGTCCGCAACAGGCAGCATACCCGCCCGGACGCGACTTTACCGAATGGGAATAACACGGATCTACGACGAAATGATTCAGGACTTCCATCTTTATGGACGTATTGGCAAGGAATTTTATGAGTTTGAAACCGTTGTGGAGTATGAGGATTTTTAGCGCAACGGAAATTTTAATAAATTGCATGGATAACAAAATCCTGCCATAATGCCAAGTTTCTGGCGGAAGCAAAATTAGTATGATAGTGTTAGAATAAAATCAATACTTAAGAACTTGTTGTCTTCTCAGTGTTTAATCTGTTCCAACGCAGCATCTAATGCCTTATCTGCCATAGTCTCAATATTTGGTTGAACACCCCTTCCTTCCCAATTTGTTTTTGTGATGGGATTTATTGCTCGAGCAAATGGTACAAATAATACAAAGCCGTTTGATATTGCTCTTGGTTCAACCGGATGTGCTCCGCCGCCAGTCACTTCGCCAACTACAATACCTCTTTTTTGCGTTTGCAGGTCGTAAGCAAATTCTTCGGCACCGGAAAAAGTAACCTTGCTTGTGAGTATGTAAACAGGAACCTTCATAAGGGAAATAAGTTGCCTGTCAGGACTGGTCCAATACTCGCCGGTTGTATTATCCCTTGGCACATAAATATCGTTCAAATGCGTTCGTTTAGCAAAGAGGTAATTGCAGATGTATTGAACCATTGCAGGCTCGCCGCCACCGTTTTCACGAAGGTCTATAATAAGTGCCTTGGTATGTTGCAGAAATCGAAAAGCTGATGAAACTGCGTCTTTTGACTCGTTGTTTACTTCTGCAAACATGTTTAACTTAAGGTAGCCAATGTTCCCGCTTAATATCTCAATTTTGGTGAAACCGAAATTTAACTCACGGTTGTATTGCAAAGTATGGGTTTTATCTGTTGCACTTAGCTCATTACCATTGCCAATGCTCTCAGCAAGCCCTGGATCATACCGAACCCGAAGGTGCCCGTCGTGATAAACAGACCATAAATCCTTGCTTAGCTCAGCTGCAAACAGACCTTGTCGGTTTACACTGTCATAGCTGCCTTGCTGAAACTGAGCTTCTATATGTTTAATCATTGCACGGGCTGTATCTGGAAACACATAATTCTGTTGCAGCATTACCGTCAAGTTGTGAATAATTGCTGCTTTCTGCCCTTTATTTAA
>JAICHT010000310.1 GCA_025924755.1 Chitinophagaceae bacterium
AAATACCGGATGGCAAATGATAGTTCCGGCGTGGGGCGCAGGTCTTCAAACAAAAAAACTTTAATGCCATTTGCTGCAAATACATGGGCGGTGGTTTCGGCAAAAAAGCGGCTGTTGTTACGGCTGTCGTGTGCAATAGCCACTTTTACCTGCTCTCCCGGAAAGCTCTTTTTTAAGTAATTGGCATATCCCTGTGTGGCCATACCAATAGTGTATTTGTTTATGCGGTTGGTGCCAACACCCATCAGGCCGCGTAAGCCACCTGTGCCAAACTCCAGGTTTTTGTAAAAAGCATCGGCCAGTTCTTCGGGGTTAGAAGTTTGTAATTCTTCAATTTTTGTTTTTACGTCCGTATCAAAATTACCTTGTAGCCAGGTGGCTACTTTTTGTTGAATAGCTGCATCCATATCAAAAGAATTTGAGTATTGAAGTTATAGATTTTCTCATAGTATTTAAATGGATTGCTTAAAACATACTTGCCAATATGGTAACTGCAGGGTTATTCAATTGTGCTTACCTTTATCCCTTTCCGTAATTAAAGATCTCTTTTGCAATATTGTATGGTTAAGGTGCAACGTTTGACCGGCAGGTTTTTTTTTATTTTTTCGTTTTTCATTATTACAAAAAACTGTTGTGCCCAATCTTTTGCATTAACGCCTTCCAACGAATACCGTCCCGATCGCCTGCGGAAAGTAGTGGTTGCAGAATCAGTTTTCGGGCTGGCCGCTTCTGCAGGTTTATATTACCTGTGGTATAAAAAATTTCCACGCAGCCGGTTTCATTTTTTTAATGATAATAATGAATGGCTGCAAATTGATAAAGTAGGGCATGCTACTACAGCGTATAATATCGCATTTTTTCAGCACGATATTATGCGATGGTGCGGCGTAAGCCCTAACCGTTCTATTTTGATAGCGTCGGTATCTGCTCTTTCTTATATGTCAATTATAGAAGTGCTGGATGGCTTTTCTTCACAGTGGGGTTTTTCTAAAGGCGATATGCTTGCCAATATTACAGGAACAACTTTATTTGCAGCGCAGCAAAAGTACTGGCACCAGCAAAGAACTACTTTCCGGTTTTCATATCATACTTCCCCATTTGCCATATACAACCCTGCGGCGTTGGGAAACAATTTCAAATCGCGTTTGCTCAAAGATTACAATGGGCAAACTTATTGGCTGTCATTTAATATCCGGTCTTTTTTACCACAAAGGAGCACTTTCCCGGCATGGGCTAATATGGCTGTTGGCTATGGTGGCGATGGCATGACCGGCGCTACCAGCAATCCTACCGAAGTGGCAGGCAAGCCGATACCCACTTTTAAACGCATCCGGCAATATTACCTGGCACCCGATGCCGATTTCTTTAGAATAAATTCAGCTTCACCATTTATTAATAATATCACTTACATCAGCCGGCTATCTAAAATTCCTGCTCCGGCTCTTGAATTTAATTCGGACAAAAAATTTGTATTTCACCCGTTTTACTATTAGCTGTTATTGCAGGTAAACTCCTGATATTTCTTCACCATTTACTTTTACAAGGATATGCTCCTGCAAAGTAGTGGCAATGGAAAGGCCCCTGTAATCGGTCTGAACGGGAAATAATTTATGGCTTCGTTCTACCAATGCCAGTGTTTGAATGGACCGCGGCCTAAAGGACAGAAGAGGCTTTAACGCATACAACAAAGTGCGGCCACTGTCTGCTACATCGTCCACTACAATAATGGTTTTATCATCAAAATTCATCGTAGTATCAATGCTCACTTCCAGCGGCTGGTGTTTATTGATCGTTATTATAATCAGCTCCATAGGTATTGGCAATATCTGCCGCAATTCGTCCATCATATTTTTGGCTACTACTACGCCGTTGCCCGATACACCGGCAATAATAAGGGCATCACAGCCGGCATTGCGTTCGGCTACTTCAAATGCCATGCGGCGCAGTTTGCGTTTGGCTACATCGGCGGATAAAATAAGATTGGTTTCAACAGTATGCATCTCGTAATTTTATAACACTTAAATTAGCAAAACTAACGTCTGATTATGCAGTTGGCGCAACAAATTTTATTTATTCTACTGGCAATAACGGCTATTGTGCTGTTTACAAAAAAAGCAAGATTCATTAGCCGCAATATCAGGCTTGGCAGAGCAGAGGAAATAATACCCGATCCGCAACGGTGGAAGAATGTATTACTAATGGCTTTTGGGCAAAAAAGAATGTTTGATAAACCAATAGTAGCCTTATTGCACCTGATGGTATATGCCGGTTTTATTATTATCAATATAGAAATCGCCGAAATCATATTGGATGGCATTTTTGGTACGCACCGCTTATTTGCCCCTTCTTTGGGCAGGCTGTATGGTGCTGTAATTGATTTTTTTGAGGTGCTGGCTTTCCTTGTTTTGTCCTCCTGTATTGTTTTTTTAATACGAAGAAATATACTGAAAGTACGGCGCTTGAATTTAAAGGAACTGGATGGCTGGCCAAGGGACGACGCAAACTATATATTAATTTTCGAGATTATATTAATGTCGCTTTTTTTGACGATGAACTCCGCCGACAGGGCTTTGCAAATCCGCGGCTATGGCCATTATCACGATATAGGAAGCTTTTGGATATCCGGCCTCGTAGCACCACTTTTTCAACATTCCGGCACTATTACGCTGGTAGCTATAGAACGAATATGCTGGTGGCTGCATATTGCCGGCGTTTTTGTATTCTTAAATTATTTACCCTACTCCAAGCACCTGCATATTATACTGGCTTTCCCCAATACGTATTATGCACGGCTGGCACCACAGGGCAAGATGCGCAATATGCCCGAGATTCAGCAGGAAGTGCTGTATGCGATGCAGCCGGAAACTGTGCCTGCAGAAGCTGCGGTGGAAGCACATAAAAAGTTTGGAGCTAAAGATATATTTGATTTAAGCCAAAAAAACCTGCTGGATGCCTATACCTGCACCGAATGCGGCCGCTGTACGGCAGCTTGTCCCGCCAACCAAACCGGCAAATTACTATCGCCGCGAAAAATAATGATGGATACCCGCGACCGTATGGAAAATGCAGGTAGCCATATAGATAAAAACGGCAGCAATACCGATGATGGGAAAACCCTGTTGCATGACTATATTACTGCGGAAGAATTGCGGGCCTGTACCTCTTGCCAGGCTTGCGTACAGGTATGCCCGGTATTAATTAATCCACTGGATATTATTAACCAGTTAAAGCGGTATTTAATAATGGAAGAAAGCAATGCGCCGCAGGAATGGAACTCCATGTTCAGCAATATAGAAAACAACTTTGCTCCTTGGAAGTTTAGCCCTGATGAGAGAGGAAACTGGGCCGCTGAAATGAATAGTTGAATTAGTAGAATTTTATTTTTTGTACTAAGCTTTTGTGCTACTATATAGCTTCTGTTGTGTCTCTCACTGGTGCCGTAGCAATCCGGAAAGGCGAACAGTAAAGTGTTGATTTGCAATATGGCCATATTGCAAATTGGGTGATTAGGGCATATATTTACTTGTTGTACGCTATTCTTAGACACACCACTCATGCGAAGAAATATTTCATTAATATCGGCCATTGCTATCATTTTTTCATATTCATGCGGATTTGCAAAAAAAATTAATTGCGATCGATTTAGGACGGGCCTCTTTGAAACACATTCTGAGATAGATAATTCAAACTCTATCATTGAACGAAATGACACTATACAGAGAGAGACAAATCTTATGACAGGAAACGTTACCACAGCTCGCATACGATGGACATCTAAGTGTAAGTATGAGTTGTTTTACATTTCAAGTTCTAAAGATTCCATTGCAACATACATCAAGACACATGCACTGAAAAATGTGATCTTGCAGAAAAGCAAAGACTATTACATCGCTAAATCGACAATGGAAGGATTGGAGATGACACTAATAGACACAGTTAGAATCGCAAAATGATTTAGCAAAAGCGTACATCGGTTTTGCAATATGGTGGCTGATGAATA
>JAICHT010000311.1 GCA_025924755.1 Chitinophagaceae bacterium
CAAGGCAGACCGCTTTCTCTTTTCTATATCGGGTAACCGGGATATGGAAATATGTTGCTCAATTTGCTTTTCAATAGGAGAAAAAAAATCATAGAACATTTTTAAAACAATCACATAATCATCTTTTGATCTTATTGCTTTCAGCCGTCGTACCAGTAGCGCCTCTGTGGCGGCATGCACTCCTTTGGTACGTTGCTTTACTATAGCACTGCACACCGTGTCATCCGTATATACCATTTGATAAAAATAACGGTAAAACCCTAAACAGCAGCACCGCTTTCCTGTGAATCTTATACGCCTATCTTTGTTACTACTGTAAACCGATACTATATGAAGTTATTGCTTGCGGAAATGCACAATCGTTTACAAAAAATTTATGAAGGCGGCGGCAAAAAAGCTATTGCCAAACAAAAAGAAAAAGGCAAATTAACAGCCCGGGAACGCATCAATTACCTGGTTGATAAAGATGCAGCTTTTATAGAAATAGGTGCTTTTGCCGGTTTTGATATGTATGAAGAACATGGAGGCTGCCCGGCCGGTGGCACCGTGGCCGGTATAGGATATGTAAGCGGCCGCCAATGCGTGATTGTAGCGAACGATCAAACAGTAAAGGCAGGTGCGTGGTTTCCAATTACAGGCAAAAAAAACCTGCGCATGCAGGAAATGGCTATGCAAAATCATTTGCCTGTTATTTACCTGGTGGATAGTGCCGGTGTGTATTTGCCCATGCAGGATGAAATTTTCCCGGATAAAGAAGATTTCGGTCGCATCTTTTACAACAACGCTCAAATGAGTGCGGCAGGCATTACGCAAATTGCAGCCGTAATGGGCGCTTGTGTAGCCGGTGGCGCTTACCTGCCTATTATGAGCGACGAAACGCTGATGGTAGAAGGCGCTGGCTCCATTTATTTAGCGGGACCTTATTTGGTGAAAGCAGCTATTGGCGAAACGGTAGATGCCGAAACTTTGGGAGGAGCCGTAACCCATACGGAGATATCGGGCATTGCCGATTATAAGTTTAAAACCGAACTCGAGTGCTTGGACGCTATAAAAAAAATCATAGATAAATTAGGGAGTTCAAAAGAAGCCGGATTCAGCAGGGTCACACCTATTCAGCCCAACTATCCGGCAAAAGAATTACACAACCTGTTGCCCGAAGACAGCACAAAGCCATATGATATGGTGCAGGTAATTGAGCGGCTGGTAGACGGTTCTGTTTTTGATCAATATAAAGAAGACTATGGCAAAACCATACTTTGCGGATATGCCCGGATAGACGGCTGGGCAGTAGGCATCGTGGCCAATCAACGTAAAATTGTAAAATCAAAAAAGGGTGAAATGCAAATGGGCGGCGTTATTTATAATGATAGTGCCGATAAAGCAGCCCGTTTTATTTTAGCATGTAATCAAAAAAAAATACCGCTTGTTTTTTTACAGGATGTGACCGGCTTTATGGTAGGCAGCCGCAGCGAGCAAGCGGGCATTATAAAGGACGGCGCAAAAATGGTGAACGCAGTAGCCAATTCGGTAGTGCCAAAGTTTACCATCATTATTGGCAACAGCTATGGCGCTGGTAATTATGCCATGTGTGGCAAGGCTTATAATCCAAGGTTTATATATGCATGGCCCACGGCCAGAATTGCAGTAATGGGCGGCGACCAGGCTGCCAATACATTATTGCAAATACAGGTAGCTTCGTTAAAAGCCAAAGGACAGGTAATATCACCAGAAGAAGAAGCTAAACAACTTAACGAAATTAAAAGCAGGTACGAAAAACAAACCTCGCCTTACTATGCAGCCGCACGGCTTTGGGTAGATGCTATCATTGATCCGGCCGATACGCGAAAAGTATTATCAGAAGGCATTAAAGCAGCCAATCAAAATCCCGATATCCCGGATTTCAAAACTGGCGTTTTCCAGGTGTAAAGCCGCTATTACTTATAGAGAAGTTAGTACAATAATTTCTATACTAATCTGCAACCTTTCTAAAAGTTTTAGTCAATAATTAAAACTTATTATAGAAATATGGTAACTTTTAGAAACCAAAGCTGGCTGCATGCAAAAGTTCTCCTTTCCGCTTTTATTTTTTTACCTGTTGTTACGAACTGGAACAGTAGTCGCACTAAAATATGTACTGCCTGTTTTTAAATTGAGAAGTGAAATAATAAGGGGCAATAATAGCATTCCACAGAAGAATACAGATAAGACAACCCAACCTTTTTTTACTACCAAGCCTACCTGTCATGCAATTGGTTTGAGTTTATCTCTAAGCTATGATATTATAAAAGCACATAGCGGAGAACTAAAAGTGAACTCAAAAGAAGGTGAATATGCGGAGTTTGTAATTCAATTACCCAAAGTAACACAATAATGAAAAAAGTAAATAAACCGGCAAAGTGGTTTAGGGTATATTTTACGTTTCTATTAATTATTATGTGTTGCCGGGTAAGCATGGCCCAGAACTTTGAAGAATTTCATTACAGGAGTGAGTTAGAAAATTTTAATCAAATCCCGATTGATTCTTTATGGCAGTACTATGCCGGTGATTATTCTCCTTTGGGGGATACGTCCAACAATGAGCAAGGTTGGAAAGAAGTAACAAGCGAATATGTACAGGACAAAAATGCAAAGCCTGTAGCATGGCCAGGTATAGGTTGGTTTCGCAAGAAATTCAATCTGCCCGCTGAATGGCGGGGCAAGGCTTTGGCAATGCGGGTTGGTCACTTTGGAGCATCGGAAATTTACCTGGATGGCAAACTCATATATCGTTTTGGGACGGTAGGAAGAACATTAGAAGATGAAAAAATATTTGTTCCCCAGCAGGCCGTAATCATTCAACCTGGTAATAATGCTACGCATTTATTGGTAGTGAGATACTCCAATCAACATGCTAAAACCCCTGGCTATGCAGCAAAGTTTATAGGTTTCAGAATATTATTGTCCTCTCCTAACCTTGCCTTAAAACCTCACAATGAGCTTCCATTCATACCCATGATTTTTAGTATACTTATTGCATTTAGTCTATTTTTTTTGGTAGTATACTTTTTTTATCCTGGCCGTTTAGCAAGCCTCCTAACAGCGCTGTTGCTGCTGAATTTCACGTTAGTCTTTGTTTCCACTTATATCATTTTTATAAATAGTGAATGGGATGCTGTAATATGGGGAACTCATCTCAGCAAGTTGTCAGTGGCATGGATGCCTTGCTTTACCTTACTTGTAACTTATGCTTTGTATTATAATGGCCAATTGCCAAAACGTACCTGGATTTTAGCCGGCTTTATGGCGTTATATCTTTTTTTTGCTTTTCAGCCTTCCCACTTTTCCTGGATTGGATTGCCTCCTCTTTTGTTCATTATTATAGAAACGGCAAGAATGCTTTATTTGGGTATACAAAGAAGGAAAACGGGGTTTTGGATTTTATTAATTGGTTGGGTTATTTCATGGCTGGGAATTCTTTTTTTTATAATAGACATATTTAAATGGTTTCCAGAATCAACGACTGCTTTAACCTTTCTAAGAATTGTTTTTTCAGCCATGAGTCTTCCAATAACGTATGCGCTTCATTTGGCCTGGGAATTTGGAACGGCTAACCGGGATTTGCAAAGGCAGCTTGTACAAGTACATGAACTATCTGAAACATCACTACGGCAAGAGCAGGAAAAGCAGCAAATACTTTCCCATCAAAATAAATTATTGGAGGACCGAGTACAAGAAAGGACGGCAGAATTAGTACTACAAAAATCATCGCTGCAAGACACACTTCATGAACTCAAATCTACTCAGATGCAATTGATTCAAAGTGAAAAGATGGCTTCGCTTGGAGAACTAACGGCAGGCATAGCACACGAGATACAAAATCCATTGAACTTCGTCAATAACTTCTCCGAAGTAAGTAAAGAACTCCTTACAGAGATGAGGCAAGAACTCAAAGCAGGCAATCCAAATGAAGCAATTGCGATAGCCGACGATTTAGAAGATAATCTCGAAAAA
>JAICHT010000312.1 GCA_025924755.1 Chitinophagaceae bacterium
GATGGCTATGATTTCAATATCATATTATAATCCCTACTCTTCTATATAAAACCCCGGCATAACCGGGGTTTTCTTTTATCAATTCTTTTCTGCTACTTTACCAGCCCAGTATATAGGCAAATACCAGCGGCGCTACTATGGTAGCATCACTTTCAATAATAAATTTAGGGGTGTGAATATCCAGTTTTCCCCAGGTTATTTTTTCATTGGGATGTGCACCGGAATAAGAACCATATGATGTAGTAGAGTCTGATATCTGGCAGAAGTAACTCCAGAATGGAATTTCATGCATTTCTAAATCCTGGTACATCATCGGCACCACGCATATGGGAAAATCGCCGGCTATACCACCGCCAATCTGGAAAAAGCCAATGCCTTTTCCGCTGCTGTTTTCTTTATAGTAATTAGCCAGATACACCATATATTCAATACCACTCTTCATAGTGCTGGCCTTAATTTCGCCTTTATACACGTAAGAGGCAAAGATGTTGCCCATCGTACTGTCTTCCCAACCGCCCACTACAATCGGCAGGTTTTTTTCTGCCGCCGCTATCATCCAGCTATCTTTTACATCAATCTGGTAATCCTCCTTCATAGCGCCGCTCAGCAAAAGCTTATACATATACTCGTGTGGAAAATAACGTTCGCCTTTTTCATCAGCTTCTTTCCATATAGTGTGTATGTGGTGCTGAATTTTGCGGAAGGCTTCTTCCTCAGGTATGCAGGTATCTGTTACCCGGTTCAGTCCACGCTCCAGCAAGCTCCATTCCTGCTCCGGTGTCAGGTCTCTCCAGTTGGGTATGCGTTCGTAGTGGTTATGCGCTACCAGGTTCATAATATCTTCTTCCAGGTTGGCTCCGGTGCAGGAGATGATGTGTATTTTATCCTGCCGGATCATTTCTGCCAGCGATACGCCCAGTTCTGCCGTACTCATGGCGCCTGCCAGCGTTACCATCATTTTACCGCCTTGCAGTAAATGTTGTTCGTAGCCTTTGGCACCGTCTATTAAAGCTGCGGCGTTAAAATGCCGGTAGTGATGTTCTATAAATTGCGATACAGGACCTTTGTTCATATTGGTTAATTGAGCGGCAAAAGTACTAAAAACAAAAAACCCGGCTGATGAATTAACGTTCATCAATCCGGGCTTGTATAACACACACTAAACGACTATAGTTTGCGCAGCTTTTTAAAGGTAATCCAGCTATTGCCACCCGATTTTAATACCAGTTTGGTATCGGCATTTTCAAGTGTTATATAATAGGAGGTGCCTTCCTCATTAGCAATTTCAAATAGATCGGATATCCAGTATTTGGGATATTGTTTTTTAATATCACCCTGCAATACCAATGGTAATTGAAACGAACTGATGTTCCGGGTTAATGCTACCATCTCGCCATTAGCATTATAAAATGCAGCTACGTACTGGCCGTTTAATAAAAAGCTGGCTTTGTAAAAATTGGTGGTAGCAGACCAGTTTACTTCGCTGGCATTATTAAAAGCACTTTTAAAGGATTGCAATACTACAGGCGTCACATCGGTAGTATTAGCTAAACTGCTTTTTGCAAAAAAAGAACTGACAACGGTTAAAATAATAAGCAACGGTTTCATACTTGTTTGTATTTAAAGTTTTAAAATGTTTTACAATTGTTGTAATTGTTTGACGATTCAAAAATAAAATGGGTTACAGGCCGTTACAAGCCAATTGTGATTGCCGGTGCCTCTTGTTAAACAGATTAACAGAGCTTACCACTCAACAATGCGTAGTACATTTATATATGAATTTTCTGGCACATGCCTACCTTTCTTTTAATAATGCCGAAATGATGGTCGGTAATATGGTGAGTGATTTTGTAAAAGGAAAAGCACGGTATACATTTTCGCCGGCTATACAAAACGGCATCGAACTGCACCGCCGTATTGATTATTTTACCGATACCCACAGCGCCACCAAAAGAGCGATGCAGGTGTTTAAACCGCGCTATCGCCTATACAGTGCGGTGTTTGTGGATATTGTGTATGATCACTTTTTAGCTAATGACCCATTGCAATTTACTGATGCATCGCTTTATGCATTTACACAAAATGTATATGAAGTGCTGTATCGTTTTTCTGAACAGTTGCCATCCCGTTTTTTACAGGTGCTGCCTTATATGAAAACGGAAAACTGGTTATACAATTATCGCCAAACGGCTGCTATGCATAAAAGCTTTAAAGGTGTGGTAAGGCGCTCCAATTTTTTAACGGAAGCTGATGTGGCATTTGATTTATTTATGGAACACTACACTTTTTTACAAAGCTGCTATGAAAATTTATTTGCTGATATTAAAGTATATGCACAACAACAATTTCAACAACTCGTTACATAAACGGTACTCTATTAATCGAAGTAAACAATATTTTTGTCCTAAATTAAAAACGATGAAGAAACTGGTAGCCGCCTTATTATGTGTTGCCTCTTTAAATGCGGTGCATGCACAAACCGATGAAAATAAAATGCCGGCCTTAGATAAGTCGCCAATGGATATGGCTTATTTTCCCAATGATTACCCGATATTAAAAACTCAGGATAAAGCTACCGATCCTTTGATAGCAAGGGTTATTTACAGCCGTCCTCAAAAAGCAAACCGTGTGATATTTGGTGATCTTGTAAAATACAAAGAAGTATGGCGGTTAGGTGCTAACGAGGCTACGGAGCTTGACTTTTATAAAGATGTAAAAATTGGCGGAAAAAAAGTACCTAAAGGGCGCTATACCTTATATGCCATACCCGATTCTGCACAATGGACGCTGATTATAAATAAAGACACCGATGTATGGGGCGCTTTTAAATACAATGATAAGAAAGATGTGGTACGCATAGCAGTACCGGTGCAGACTACGGCGGAGCCGCTGGACCCGCTTTCCATGAAATTTGAAAAAACCGGCAATGGCACCAACCTGGTAGTGGGATGGGATACGCAAATGGCCAGCTTGCCTATTGATACGAAATAATACAGCTTTCCGCATGAAATTTTTTACCGGTATTGTATTGCTTTTATTGCTTTCTTGCAGCAGCCATGATGGTGATAAAAGCAATGCCGCTACTATTGTGCAAAGAAGTTCTTCGCTTACTCAAAAAGATACTCCCAACCCCTATGTTACTATAGACATTTCGCCGATGGATATGATTTACTATCCGGTGGATTTTCCAAAACTAAAGATGTCTAAAGCGGTTGAAGGATCGCCTGTAATGCGGATTATATATAGCAGGCCGCACCGGCAGGGAAGAACCATATTTGGAGAACTATTAAAATATGGAGAGCCCTGGCGGTTGGGCGCTAATGAAGCCACAGAAATTGAATTATTTAAAGAGGTAACCATCCAAAATAAAAAGATTCCTAAAGGCCGGTATGTGCTATACTGCATTCCGAAACCCGATAGCTGGACAATCGTATTTAACAGTAATATTTACTCGTGGGGTTTAAAACCCGATCCTAAAAAAGACTTGTATAAATTTCTTATTCCGGTACGGCATTCGGCCATACCTATTGAATATTTTACTATGGCGTTTGAAGATTCGCAAACCGGCGCTAATTTAATAATGACCTGGGATGAAGTAATAGCCCGTCTTCCGCTCAACTTTAAATAATTTATAGTATCATGTGCGGTATTGCCGGTATCATTTCTAAAAACACGACGCTCACCACGCATCGGCGTATAAAGAAAGCTACCGATGCTATTGCACACCGCGGCCCCGAAGCCGATGGATTTTTTATTAACAAAGAAAGTACCGCTGCACTCGGCCATAGAAGGCTTTCCATTATTGATTTAAGCAGTGCTGCAAGCCAGCCGATGCCTTACTTAAACCGGTATCATATTGTTTATAATGGAGAGTTGTATAACTATATTGAGATACGGAAAAACCTGCAACAAAAAGGATATGCATTTGCCACCCATAGCGATACAGAAGTAGTACTGGCTGCATATGCAGCC
>JAICHT010000313.1 GCA_025924755.1 Chitinophagaceae bacterium
ACATTACCAGCTACTGGCCCAGGGTAACACAACCCCTGACGCTCCTAACCCGTTTTTTTATGTATCGAGCAGCGAATGGAACCTTTATGATTATATCCTGGAATTTGCATCGGTGCAGCGTATGCCCCCGGGTGTTTTTTTATTAAGCCAGTTAAAAAGATGGTACCAGTTTTTTAAAACGGGGCAAAACAATCACGCCACAAAATTTATGCGGATAGCACGAATACTGGAAGGTTATCCTAAACAAAAGTTTATTTTACTGGGCGACAGTACCCAACAAGATCCCTATATATATGCATCACTGGTAGAACATTTTCCAAATCAAATATATGCAGTGTATATCAGGGATATTAATGCTAGAAACCGGCAAAAAGCTGCGGATGTACTGCACAAAATAGAAGCCGCCGGTGTGCATTGCTGCTTTTTTCAGCACAGTTCGGTGGCTATTGAACACTCAAAAAAAATAGGATTAATAACGGAAATGCAAACGGAACAGGTAAATAATTAACCTTCATTTTATTGGAAGTGGACTTGCTGGCATACTATTTTAATAAAAACACTTTAAAACAATACGTATGGAAAAGAATTTGGAGAATGAAGAAGCGTTATCAAAATTTAAAAAGCTGGCGGAAGAAATAAATGTCTGTATGTTTATTACCAATAACGAGGATAATAATCATACCCGGCCGATGGCTACGATTAAAGTAGAAGACAATGGCACACTTTGGTTTTTTACCGATGTGCGTTCTATAAAAGTGGAAGAAGTAAGCAGTAACAAATCAGTACATCTGGTATATGCCCACCCTGGCAAAGAAAGCTATATGGATGTGTGGGGAAATGCAAGTGTAATTACTGATAAGCAACAAATAAAAGATAAATGGTCGCCTATAGTAAAAGCATGGTTTCCAAATGGCGTTGATGATCCTAATCTTTCATTACTAAAAGTTACACCCACCAATACGTACTATTGGGATGCTGAAACCGGGAAAATGGTAGCCTTTTTAAAAATAGCCGCAGCTGCGGTAACGGGCACTAAACTTGCAGAAGGCAAAGAGGGTCAGATAAAATTATAACTCAATTGATTTTTTAAAGACGAGCCGTGCCCTTACCCGAGCATGGCTTTTTATTTATGAGCATATGGTACAAAAAAATTATACAGGGCTTATACCTGAACACCATAATGGAAAAATGATAGAATCAGAAGAATCTATTGATTTTAAAGACGAAGCGGAGGCCAAAGACTTTTATTATACCGTAAAAATCCGAGTGATTACTGATAACAACTGGCATCATCTGGCCGGTATTATCAGTGCTAAGTTTCAAGCAACAGATGAAAAAGGCAATGAAGTGGACAGGATGGTAGCACAAGGAGATTATTTAAAAATTGATATTCCGGGCCCGGGTAGCAAAGCAGGAGATGGTTACGACTGGGCGCAGGTAGAAGAACTGAAAGAAATATCCATTCAGGATGTAAATAGTATCGGCTTCCGGGTACGACCCACTGCTAATCCCCTACATAGTGAAAACATTGTAGCTCATTTTTATTCCAATCAATCTACCAGCACGTTTATCGTAACCCGTGAAAAAAATAAAGTAACTGCCAGCATATACGATAGTAATACAAAACCGAATACGGAAGCGAAAAACCTCACCGATGAAATACGTCATGTAGCTGTAGGGTTAGGGGCTCTTTCCAGCTTTTCAAAAATACAATGGCAAAATCTTGTTGAAGGAATGATTAAAAGATAAAAGTTACTATCATTCCACTCCGCGCTGTTGTGTATATCTGCTCATGAGCAGATATACACAACAATAGTTCTCCCTAATTGTACTGTTTTATATTTTCCGTTGTTTTATTAATGAATAACCCACTACTGCTGATGCGATAACACCAAGCATGATGATCCTGTTTCGTGTTTTATGTGTATTTTTCAGCTTCATTCCATCTACATATTTCTTTTCGGGAAGTGCACCTGTTTGCTCACCTTTTTGTTCATGTAAGGCCATTTGTATTACCTGTGCCATATGCAATCCTTTCCGGTCGGTTTCCTGCTCTATTTGTTCGCGGCAGCTAAAGCCATTGGTAATGATAACCGTATCTTTATCTGCTTCGCGAACAGCGGGTAATAATTTAAGTTCTCCTGCCTTTATAGATACGTCATAATGCTCGCCTTTTTCGTAACCAAAATAGCCTGCCATACCACAACAGGTAGTTTGCAGAATTTCATAATCCAATCCTGTTTTTTTCAGTACCGCTTTTTCAGCATCCATCTTCATTATGGATTTATGATGACAGTGGCCATGAACAATTGCCTTCTTTTTTAATTGAGGTATCTTAAAATCAGGAGCTTTACTTTCTAAAAATTCTGATAGGGTGAATACTTGTTTTGTCAAGCGGTTGGCGTTTTCATGATGAGGAAACAGATTGGTTAATTCATCTCTGAAAACCGCTACACAGCTTGGTTCAAGGCCAACAATCGGAACACCATTTTTTATATCATCTTTTAGTACATCTAATATTTGAAGCAACATTTTTTTTGCTGTATTCAACATGCCAAAATCATATAAAGGCCGTCCGCAGCAGAGCGATTGCTTAGGTACTATCACTTCAAAACCTGCGGCTTCCAACACTTCAACACCCGCTACTAAGGTTTGGGGCAAGAAGTTATTGTTGAAGGTATCAGCCCAAAGAATGACCTGTTTTTTGTTGCCGGTTGCTGGTTGCCGGTTGCTATTACCTGTTGACTTTTGACTTTTGACTTTTGACTTTTCTCTTTCTTCAAACCAATCTTTAAAGGTGATATCGGCGTACTTAGGCATTTTACGCTGAGGGGCAATACCGGCAAGGGCTTTTGTTACACTGCTTATTACAGGTGCATGCATTAAGAAATTAGCAAATCCCGGCATCTTGGATGCAATTTTTGACCACCAGTAAATCCAGCCGAATACATACGCTGTTCTTGGCCGCAGTCTTCCTTCATAATAATGGGAAAGAAACTCTGATTTGTAGGTGGCCATATCAACATTTACGGGGCAATCATGTTTACAGCCTTTACAGGCTAAGCATAAGTCTAACGATTCTTTTACATGCTTATCCTTCCAGCCCCCTTTCACCACATCACCATGCAACATTTCGTATAGCAGGCGTGAACGGCCACGGGTGCTGTGCATTTCTTCACGGGTAACCATATAGCTGGGGCACATCGTTCCGCCTTCATGTCTTCTACATTCACCAACACCTACGCATTTTAATGTAACCCTTTCCCAGCTAAAAGCATCATCAGGAAATTTAAAGTGGGTTTCTAAACGAGGTGGATTATAGTCTGTGCCTAAACGTAAGTCATTTGTTTGGCCATACGTATCTACAATCTTTCCGGGGTTCATCCGCCATTCGGGATCCCATATTTGTTTAAACTCTTTAAAAGCCTGCACCAGTTCTTTTCCAAACATAATATCCAAAAGGTCACCCCTCGCCTGACCGTCACCATGTTCACCAGATAGCGAGCCGCCATATTTTACAACCAGATGCGATGCTTCTACTGTAAACTTTTTATACTTTTCAATTCCATCTTCTGTTAAAAAATCGAAGCCTACACGGCAGTGAATACAGCCCTACCCAAAGTGGCCGTAAATGGAAGGATAATAATCATATTTAGTAAAAAGGTCACGAAGGTCTTTTAAGTAATCACCTACATGTTCCGGTGCTACTGCGCTATCTTCCCAGCCTGGGCCGCCATTAGGCTCGCCAGGCACCCAGGCAGTTGCTCCCAATCCGGATTCCCGAACTTTCCAAAGCTTTTCTTCCTGTTCGGGTATATCAAATATGCTTGAAGTAGGGACGTTCTTTTTAGTTTTTAAATCTTCAATTAATGCCTTGGCTTTATTATCGGCCTCTTCTTTTGTTTCTCCTCCAAACTCCACTAATAACCATGCATTACCTTTGGGCAGCAAG
>JAICHT010000314.1 GCA_025924755.1 Chitinophagaceae bacterium
ATTTTCGCTTCCTTTAATATGCCCAAAACCGCTATCGGATCAGTGGGAGATATCAAAGCGCCAAACAACAAACAGTAAAGAAAATGCACCTGCAATCCAAACAACATCGTGACGAAATATACCAGTATGCCTACAATAACTGTGGATAGTAGTACGCCTACTGTAGAGAAGGTAAGTATGGCCACACGTTCCTTTTTTAATTTTACAGAATCCAGGTGTATGGCGCCGGCAAATAATAGAAAGCTTAACATGCCCCGCATTAGCAAAGCAGGAAAGTTAACAGAGGAGATAATCTGGGTGGTATGATAAAAGATAGCAGGATATAAGGAACCGATAACAAGAATGGCCAACGATGCTATAAGCGACAGGATCATAACGCCAATAGTCATGGGAAGCTTGATGTATTTAAGATTAATATAGCTGAACAAGGCTGCCAGCACAATACAAAAAACTATGATGTTATATAATTCCATTAGTAGTGGTTTATAGATGCCTGCAATTAACTATATGGCATATGAAATGGTTTTGCTTTCACTGCTGCACTTTATTGCAACATACCAAAATTTTAGATGAATCATTCACCAGGTATCATCTTAAACCATATGCCGCTCATTGATACCAGGAGAGATGGTATGCAATAAAGCCCCGGCATCAAATACCGGGGCTTTATTTATATTGGTAGTGTAACACCTAAGAATGAAGCGGCTTATTAGCGTCTATTAAATACTTAAATAAAGCGTTTTACAATCCAGAGTTGGTTACACCCTACTATGAAGTTAGGAATAAACTCTTGTTGTGTTGAACAATAGCAATTGCTATTACCATAATCCTTCTTCGGTAAAGCGGTATTTATCTTTTAATTCGTTGGTGTTTTCTGTTGGCGGTGCCTGCTGGGTTGCTTCATTAGCGGTTTCTGCTGCATTGCTCAACAATTCTTGTGCAGATACGGTTAATTCTTCCATCTGATTTTCAGGTTTATAATTATAAAAAGTAATAAGGTTAAAATTTAATTTAAAATATGTACTATACTTTTTGCTAACACTGTGCCATATCAATATTAAAGCTAAATACGCTAATATAAAAGCATTTTTCAACCCTTTGTGTGGAAAATCCTCTATCTATTGCGCTTCATTTTCTACACCTTTATCGTATTACTGGCTTCCGCTAACCATTCACTAATTTATTTATATTTAGTTTTTTGCTGGTTCTTTTGAAGAATCATACAATTATTTGAAATTTTATATAAAGAGATATGATGGTTAGCATCGTGTTAAATAAAATAAGGAAAAAATAATCCATGAAATAAAAAGATTCTAAGTAAGTTTTGAAGGGTTTTTTGTCTTTTTTAATTCCAGTTAATAAAAATAAATGGTAATAAATTTAATAGGAATATTAGGTAAATAGTTACTTTCTTTTATCCGGCTACGGTGTTTCTACTAACTTTATCGCATCCATGAATAACAAATATCTTTATCCTTTTTTGATTTCTTTTGTATTGATTGCTGTCATTACTATCATCAACTACGATAGTTTTGAAAGTATCACCAGGTTTTCCCAAAAGGTAAATCATACGCATGAAGTGGTGATAGCTTTTAAAGAGTTGTCCGACCATTTTAAAAGCGCCCAACTTTATTCAAACAGCATGCATTCCAGCACACAGGAAAGAGGACTTTATGGAATATATAAGGAAGATGCTACTAATATTGATAACGAAATACTAACACTAAAAAAACTAATTGGTGATAACGCAGACCAGGTAAAACTTGTTGATAGTTTAAACAAACTCATAAACACACACCTAAGCAGTTTAATGGAAAAAAGCTTAGGTGAAATTGTACGGTCGGGTGAGGGCTGGCGGTTAGATGATTTATTCAAAATAAATGAACTGATAGAACGCGGGATTGCAAACGAAAATAATCTATTGTCATTTCGCCAAATTGAACTGCAGCATTCCAACAAGAACATTCGGGTATTGAATTTTATCATTATCATTATTGCCGTAATTTTTATATTAATCATTTCTTTATCCAATATTAATCTTAGCCGTAAACAATACTGGCTCGAGGGCTTTCTGGAATCAATATTAAACTCTACTCAAAACGGAATTATTACGTACAAACCTATCAGGGTAAACGGGGCGGTAAAAGATTTTAAAATTGAATTTGCAAATGCTGCCATAGAAAATATACTGCATATAAAGCAGGAACACATACTAAACAAAACGCTTTTGCAAATACCTTTTTTTGCAGATGACGCCAACCTGTTTCATAAATGTATCGCCGTATATGAAACCGGCCATAAAGCAAATTTTGAAACTTCTTTTGTTACGGATTCGGGCTTAATATGGTTTTATATTATTCTGGTAAAAATGGGTGATGGTATTACCGGCACATTTCAAAATATTAGTGACCTTAAAACCTATCAGCAGGAGTTGAAAGATAAAATAAATGAGCTGGAAAATTCGAACAGTCAACTGGAACAGTTTGCCTATGTGGCTTCTCACGATTTACAAGAGCCTTTACGAAAGATACGAACCTTCAGCGACCGGTTGCAAAGCAGCAATGAACCACTGAGCGAAACCGCTAATAATCTGCTTACTAAAATTATTAATGCATCTGGCAGAATGACGAACCTAATTAAAGATTTGCTGAACTATTCGCGCCTCACGCAAAACAAACAGAACCAGTTTGTACCAGTAAATTTAAATACGGTTCTGGATAATATATTAAGTGATCTGGATTTGGTGATTCATCAAAAAGATGCAAAGGTTATAGCGCAGGAACTACCCGTAATAGACGCGGTGGAACTGCAAATGAACCAGCTGTTTTATAACCTTATTTCCAATAGCTTAAAGTTTACCGCTCCGGACCGGCAACCGCAAATAAAATTATCTGCCGTACTAGCTTCCGACGAAGAAAAAAACAAGTTTCACTTAAAAAGCGAGAGTCAATATTTCAAGTTGGTTTTTAGTGATAATGGTATCGGATTTAAACAAAGTTTTGCAGAGCAGATATTTGTCATTTTTCAGCGCCTGGGTTATAAAGAAGAATATCCCGGTACAGGCATTGGCCTGGCACTTTGCCGTAAGGTGGTTGATAATCATCATGGCGTTATTTACGCAAACAGCATAGAAAATGAAGGTGCGGCTTTTACTATCCTCCTTCCTGTAAAGCAAGGTGGAAATAACATCCGATAATTCAATTATACTGCGTATGCGTAATAAGCTAAACAATATGCAAGTGGTAATTGTTTTAATTTTAGTATCAAATTATTTTCAATCATTCAAAAAGTAATATTATGATTCGTAATGCAACAGCCGTTTGGAACGGTTCAGGAAAAGATGGAAATGGAAGAGTAACTACAGCAAGCCATGTGCTTAATCAAACACCTTACTCGTATAAAACACGGTTTGAAAATGAGCCGGGAACAAACCCCGAAGAATTGGTAGCAGCCGCTCATGCGGGATGCTTTACAATGAAGCTGAGCTTTGTTTTAAATGAAAAAGGGTTTACACCTGACAGTTTGCAAACCAAATGCGAAATAACTTTTGAAAACGGTGCTATCACAAAATCGCATTTAATTGTAGAAGGGAAAGTGCCGGGTATAGATACACAAAAATTTGAAGAGTGCGTCAAAGATGCCGAACAAAATTGCCCCATATCCAAACTGTTAAACACCGCTATTTCTTCCGAAGCAAAGCTTGTATAATTTACCACGATGCAAACAAGCTAAACTGTCAGTAGTATAAAGCTTTACGTAAGATGCCGCACATAAAAATGCGGCATACTTTTTTTATAGGATATATGAAATCTTCCATAAATGAAATTATAATGTAAGGCGTTTGATTTGAAGAAGTGGTAAGCGCTTTATCTTATAAATTACAATTTGAAATAAAATGGAGATTTTATATTTTTTAACCGTAAAA
>JAICHT010000315.1 GCA_025924755.1 Chitinophagaceae bacterium
AGTTGAAAGATGAATCGAAGTTTTTATTGCTAGATGATACATCGTTGATGAGTGTGCAGGTGCGGTATCCCGATGGAAGCTTAAAGCCGTTCCGTTTTAACACAGATACCCTGCAGTTTCTACCGGCCACCTCAGGCGCCAATGACAACACCGCTACGGTAAAGTTCAAGCCATATTTTACAGAAGATGGCGACTATGAATTGATTGTATCTGGCAAGGATAAAAGCAATAACCAGGCAGGAGCTACTCAATATCGAGTGGCTTTCCAAATCATTAATAAAGCGATGATATCCAATATGCTAAACTATCCTAATCCATTTACAACTTCTACTGCGTTTGTATTTACAATTACCGGAAGTGAGGTGCCGCAGAATATAAAAATCCAGGTATTGACCGTAACCGGAAAAATTGTACGTGAAATCACAAAAGAAGAGTTGGGTCCATTGCATATTGGAAGAAATATTACAGACTTTAAATGGGATGGAACGGACCAATATGGTCAAAAGTTGGGTAATGGAATTTATCTCTATCATGTAACCACCAACTTAAATGGCAAGTCGCTTGAAAAGTATAAAGCGGATGCAGATAATACCGATAAGTACTTTACAAAAGGCTATGGTAAAATGTACCTGATGCGATAATTGTTTAAATTTTAAAAAGTAGAAAGGGCTGCTCGTGCAGCCTTTTTTATTTAGAAATAATTGAGTTCAAATACAGGAAGAAAAACAATGTTTTTAAAACTGCTCAGGAAAATTATAACCATAATAAGAGGTTAGTTGATATAAAACGTAAACTACAATGCGTGCTCAATACGTATTTTATTTTGGATCCAATGCAATACGAAGAAAAGTAGCAAACAAATAAGAGTAATGCCGCATACTATCATTGCATAAATAACCGCTGTGGGTTTGTAAGTAAGTTGTAAGAAGCTTTTGCCAGGTGGTACGGGTATACCCATAAAAGCCATATTGGTTTTGTAAATAACAGCCGGCCGGTTGTTCAGGGTTGCCTTCCAGTTAGCATTATATTCCTGAAACAAATTGAATAAGCCTGCGCCGGACGATTGTATTGTAAAAGTAAAATGATTCGGGTCAAAGTGTTGTAAAGTAATAAGTTGTTCGGCGGCAGAATCAGGATGTAGCGCAAGCATTAAATTATCTGCAAAGGCCACTTTTTTATGGCCTGTTATTGCAGATACATTTGCAGGATTTTTTATAATGGTATCAGCAAGGTAAGCTACCGGGTAGTTGGCAAATAATTTCCGCAAAGACGGAGTTCTTAAAAAATTCTGATAGTCAATATTCAGGGTAGGAGTGATCTCATAATCTTGGATCGTTATTTCTTTATTATAAAATTTTTCATACCCATATTTGGATACGCCTTCTACCGCTGAATAAGAATTTGCTTTGATGGAATGAGAAAAAGCGGACAGCGGGTAGCCTTCCGGAAAAGAAGCAATATAGTGGTTAGATGCGGCTGTTTTTACCTTCGAGATGAAAGTAAAAGGTTCTGCTATCCATGTAAAAAAGATGGCATTCAATAAAAAAAGAAAGAATACTGGTATCAATCTGATTTGTTTTTTTGTTATAAAAAATAAAAAACTGATTATAAAACCAAGTTGAATCAGGCCTTCTGCAACAGCAAATGTTTCAAAGGAAAATTGATCCAGCTTCGCTTTTGGTGTACTGCCCTGCAATGCTGTATGAATATTGCCTGCAATATCTTTTTTGAGCAAATAATAAATGATCATTAATAATAAAACCGCAGCAATAACAAGTGATAGCTTTTTAGCTCTTATTAAAACATTATAAGCGTACTTTTTAAAAATCGTGTCTATTGAACCTGCCGCTAATAGTATCATACCTGTAACGGTAAAAAGGCGGATAGTACCGGGATGGCGAAAAGTATTTACAAAAGGAAGCAATTGATAACACCATTTATGTAAAGGCGTACTGCTGCCTAAACTAAATAAAAACGAAAACACGGTTACTCCTAAAATAAGTTTCTGTTTTGCAGAAAGTTTACCGGTAATTGTAGTTAAAAAAAATACAAGCACAAGCAAACCGATATAACTATTTCGCATACTAATATCGGTATCAATCCACGGGTGAGGCTTACTTACCGTGTTTGGAAAAATAAACGACAGAACCGAAAAAATTGGAAACAGGTTTGTAGTGGCTCTTTCATAATTGATATTTGAGCCCCTGGCGTAGTAGGGTAAAAACTGCCAATAGGAAATAATTGCCGGGCTGCATAGTAAAAGAAATAAAAAAGCAGCCAGTATAAGATTAAAGAAGTTTAATGTGGCTGCATGTGCATTTTTGCGCAAGGTGCTAATGAAGTAACCAATTACTAATATTAAAATAACATAACCTGCATAAATAAAAAGCCCTGGATAACAGCACACAAAAAAAAGCGAAATACTAATTGCAAACTTTACAGAGTTTGAAGTGGATGGAGTATTAAACAGATTGTGTAAGCCAGCAAGTGCAAAAGGTAAAAAAGCAGCACTGGATACCCAGGGAATAACAGATGCGCTGCCCACTATAAAACCGCAACTCATATAGCTTACCGCACCAATAAGACAGGTAGCACGGGTAAAAGAAAACGTTTTTAAAAGCGTATACATCCCCACTCCGCACAAAAACAGATAGATGGTTACTTCCAGTTGCAATACCGACATGTTGTACGTTGTAAACAAGGATAGCAGCAGCACAATAGGGTTCCATGTCATTCCCTGCATATCGGCATGGATAGGGAAGCCGGTAAATAAATAAGGGCTCCAAAATGGAAAAAAGCCGTGCTGAATTGCTTCGCTTAAGTGATACCGAAATGGCAGAAACTGAACAACCGAGTCGTTTTTAAGACTGAAGATATTGAATGCCACGGGCCAATAAGTAATAAGGGTAATAATTAGCAGCAACGAAATATCAATAATGTAATGGTGTTTCTTATTCATATGGTATCTGCTAAATAGCAATCCTTAATTTCATCAATTGTTCTGCAAGATAATTGTATAGCATATAGATGTGCTAATAGTAGTAATTAAGAACGAATGCCGAATCGGGTTGCTCCCTCATTTTAAAGCCACTGCTATAACTTTTACCGATAGGTTCAAGATAGGGATTAAACTGGTAAATGCAAGGAAGCGGCGTATTGTAGCACCTTAAGTTCCAGTTGTGGTAAACTGTATCCGGTATATGATATACTAAGTTATGAATTTCAATAGTTTTAAATGGCGGAACCAACAGGGAGGGTGGATGCACCAAATGCGCTGTTGCCGACTTTGCGGCCCAACTCTCAGTACTATACCAGGCAATTGCTACTGTTAGTATTGCAAAACCTGTATAGTACATCCATTGTTTAAAAATTGAAACAAAAAGAATACTGACCGGGAAGAGCGAAGTGAATAAAAGAAAGCCAAAGGCAAAGCGGGTATCCGGTGAAGCCACTAACCAGGCAGCTAGCATTACATAACAAATAATAGTAAGTAAGATGAGTTTTTTAAAATATTCAGGATACGTTTTTCTGTATATAATAACTGAAAAAGGCAGGCATATTAAGGACAGTAAAATAATAAATTGGTCGGGGCGGGTAAGATAATGATACCAGTTATGGATATATGAAAATCCGGAATTATTGTTATAGGCATCTTGCGGCACTGTTTGATTAATATAATGATTGCTAAGCAGGATGTATTGATTAATTCTGTTCACCATAGCCAGCGGCACCTGCCAATAAGGCTTTGCCAGGTTCAGTATTGTATAAGGGTAAAATACATAGCCTGTTTGCACAAAGTTTTTATAACCAAAAGCACTAAAGGCAATTATAAAAGTGGTAAACAGAAAAAGCAATTGTCTCTTTTTTAATCCCGATAGTATAAAATAAACCAGCGCCAGAAATGACACCAGACC
>JAICHT010000316.1 GCA_025924755.1 Chitinophagaceae bacterium
ATCATTGGGACTATTGAATGGATTATTTTGATATTCTGTAATGAATGGAACAATATCTTTTCCATCATACCTGGCAATATCATGGTTACCATGCTGGCAAATAATTAAATGGCCATTAGCATCATACCCTAGCCCATTGGAGCCTTTCATCTCCGGGAGCACGTCTTCCTTTAGCTGGCTACAACCGCTGTCCGGCAAATATACCTGCCTGGGTTTTCCTGGTTCAATTTTACTGATGGTGTTTTCGGTATTATCACTAAAAAGATAATAGCCCTCGGGGCTCCAGATGGGGCCTTCGGTAAAAGTACTGGTGCTGTCTAAAAGTTCTATTTCAAAATTGGTATGGATATATTGATCCAGCGAAGCATCGCTTACGGTTAAAGCAGGTTGCATAGTAAAAGTTTACTTTATCTGTTGCCTGATATCATCCATGGCATACATAATATCCAGGCTAAAATGATGCGGGTATAATTGAGATTCGATTAATCCTTCTTTAAGGCATTTATAAACTTCGTCCACTTCAAACTGAAAACCCGTTCCCTGCCAGTCGCTTTTATGCAACACTTTGGTACCATCCAGCAAATCTACTTCAATACCTTCCGGACGGGTGCTCCACGGATTTTTTATTTGTATGAAACCTTTGTCCCCTTCAATAAGCGCATAAGCCGGTGACCGGTTAATAGTAGACGCTTCAATAAAAGCATATTGTCCTTCCTCGTAAGATAAGTAGGCAGATAAAAACTCACCCGGGCCATGGCTGGATTGGCCGTAGGTGCCTTGTACATAATCTGGCCGGCCTAAAAACAACACACACAAAAACACCGGATGCGTGCCTAATTCAATAAGGATATTTCGTTCGGAAAGCAAACTATTGCTAGCCATACTTTTGCGGTTGGCTGATGATTTAATGGATATAATATCGCCAATAACCCCACTGCTTACCATGCCCAAAACTTTTTTAATATTAGGCAAAAAACGTATCCACATGGCTTCCATCATAAAAGTTCCGGTAGACTGTGAAAGCTCATTTAAATGCCTTAATTCTTCTGCATCTTTTGCTATAGGTTTTTCGCACAAAACAGGTTTATGATGCAACAGGCATTGCTTTACATATGCATAGTGCATCTCCTGTGGCGAGGCAACGTACACAGCATCAATATCCGTCAACAAAAATTCCTGCAGGTCGGTATAAATATGCGGCACGACTGATTGGGGCACTTCGTCGTCTAGCTTTTCATCGGTTAATAACGCTTGCAATATATGATTCTCGGATGCATATGGCAGATCCGCAGCAAAAGCTTTAGCTTCCTCTAACGAGCCTATGACTCCCCAATGTAGTTGATCCATTTCTTTTATTACTCTCACAATCTAAAATTACGCCATCAAAATTATAAAATGGACTATGAAAACTGTGTTTCTATTTTCTTTAGCGTTTCTGTTAAATCAATGCCTTCACTTAAAACGGGCTTAAACAGATCTCCTTCTGCCTTCAATCGGTCCCATATATTCGAAATGTTGTAAGAGGTAGATGTCAATCCTTTTTTTATTTCGTCCCAATGCAACGGCGCGGAAACCGGCGCACCCGGCTTTGGTCGCAAACTATATGGCGCCGCTACCGTTTGCGATTGGCGGTTTTGCAAAAAGTCTAAATAGATTTTTCCTTTTCGCTTATCAGGGTTGCGCTCCAGGCTTGTATACTCCGGCACTTCATTATGCACAAGCGTTACTACCAACTGCGCTAATTGTTTTGACTGCTCGAATGTGTACTTTGCTCCTAAGGGAATGTAGATGTGCAGGCCGGTTGAGCCCGATGTTTTACAGTAACAGTTCACTCCTACTGCATCCAGTATTTTTTTTACAATATGCGCCACTTCCATTACCTGATCAAACGGATTTTTTTTATCCGGATCTAAATCAATCAAACAATAGTCGGGGTTGTCGGCAGATTGTATACGTGAATGCCAGGGATGCATTTCGATACAACCTAAGTTGGCCATATAAATCATTGTCGCTTCATTACTACATACCAGGTAATCAATAGTCTCATCATTCGATTCACTGAAAAATTCGAACTTCTGTGTCCATTCAGGCACTTTTCCTCTTACATCTTTTTGATAAAAGTGCATGCCTGAAATGCCATTGGGATAACGGTTCAGCGATTGTGGCCTGTCTTTTAAATAAGGTAATATATAAGGAGCAATTTTTAAGTAATAGTTTATCATATCTATTTTAGCGTAGCCTTCCTTCTTCCAGTAAATTTTATTCAGGTTGGTAAGTTTCAGTTCCTGTGTATTGATAACAATTGTTTGGTCCTTACCATTATCTATACTTAATTGCAAACCTGTGGTATCTGTTGCATTTTTCTTTTTTGTATCCTTCGGTTTTGTTTTAGCACCCGCTGCTGAAGATGGCATTTTATTGCCCTTTTCTTTTTCAGGTTTTGGGCCGGTAGTACTTTTTTCCATTTTTACATCTTTTGGGTTTTTATCTTCACGTAAGCCCATAAATATGGGATGGCGGGCCTGCTTTTCGTTGGTCCATTCAGAAAATTTAATCTCGCATACCAGTTTTGGTGCTACCCATGTAGCCGGCATATTAGTTTTTGGCGCTTCTGCAAAAGGACACTGTGTTGTAACCAATGGTTGTAGTTTATTCCATATCATCTCTAGGCTTTTACGGTTAAAGCCACTGCCGGAATGCCCGATATACCGCAAGGCACCATTTTCGTATATGCCTAACAGTAAGGCACCAAAAAACTTACGGGTATTTCTTGGGGCGGTAAAGCCGGCAATAACTACTTCCTGTCTTTGAACCACCTTTATTTTTAACCAATTATCTGTTCGGCTGTCTTCTTCATAGGTACTATTTATTTTCTTTGCCATGATACCTTCCAACCCCTGCTTTACTGCTACCTTAAAGAAATCCTTACCCTTTTCCAATACATGATCGCTGTACTTGATGATCTCATTATCGGCAGGCAGTAAGTGTTGCAATAACTGCTTCCGTTCTATAAGTGGCAACTTACTTACGTCATATCCATTATACCAGACAATATCAAAAACAAAATATTGCAGTTTTACCTGTGGGCTGTTTTGCCAGTTTTGTAACGATTGAAAATCGGCCAGTCCTTTTTCATCAACGGCTACAATTTCACCATCAAGAACTGCATTGATATCAAGTACTTTTAATGCATCTGTTATGGTATAATATTTTTCAGTAAATGGTTTATTATTTCTTGAAATAATATTTACTGTGTCATTGCTTAAATAGCTTACAGCCCGGTAACCATCCCACTTAATTTCATACAACCAATCTTTACCATTAAAAGGGGCTTCCACCAGCGTTGCCAGCATGGGCTTCACCTCTTGTGGCATCGGCATTTTGGTAACCAGCGCTTCATTAGAAACAATTTCTTTTAAATTAAAAACATTTTTCTTGCCGCCACTCTTTGAAGCTGCAGCAGTTTTTCTTGTAGTGCTTTGCTTTACCGGCTTTTTAACTGTAGCTTGTTTTTTTTCGGGGTGATTTACTGTCTGGTTGCTTCCTTTCGCTATTTGTTCTAATGTTTTACCTGTTTTAGCTGATTGGTCTTTTTGAGTTACATCTTGTTCTGAAGCTTCTTCATCATTTTTCTTAATCAATATCCACGTTTTTTCACCCCTGCCTTTCATCTTTACCAACGCATATGCTCCTTTCAATTTTTTACCATAGAGTACAAAACTGATAGTGCCTTCGCTTAATTGCTTTAGTAAACTTTTCTCTTGCTCCTTCTTACTTTTTCCGATCATACCGCCCGGCTCATAAGTACCTTCATCCCACACCATCACCACACCTGCACCATAATTGCCATCGGGAATGCTTCCTTCAAAGGTGCGGTAGTCATACGGATGATCTTTTACCATCATCG
>JAICHT010000317.1 GCA_025924755.1 Chitinophagaceae bacterium
AGTAATTACTATTCACTTGCCAATCGCTTTTTTGACTATATGCATGCCGGTACACCGCAGTTATGTGTAGATTACCCAGTATATCGTGATATCAATAATCGTTTTAAAGTTGCGGTGTTAATTAGTGATCTTTCCTTAAAGTCCATTGCTGCTGTTATTAACGAAACCATATACAATGAAACGCTTTTACAGGATATGCGCCATGCCTGCATGCAAGCAAGAGAAGTATATAACTGGCAGGCTGAAGAAAAGAAACTAATCAGTTATTACCAAAAAGTGTTTGCTAATAATTTTTGACAAGAAAATGCAACCGGTAGATATCAAATAACATTAGAGAAGGATTACAGGATTTCAGATTTTTGGTAATATAAGATTGTAAAAATGGGTACCCCGCTAATAGCATCCATTGCATTTTCAATTTTTTCATGCGGCTATAGGCACTATATAGTTTTACATGCTTTTTTAATATTTCCTTGCCGACTATTTTTTCTAAATGCATTAAATTTTGCACTGCATTTTTTGCCTTCTCCATATAAACCTCTGCACCTTCCAGACCTATATGCAGAACAGGATTATGTATAAAATGCATCTTTGTTTTTTTTGTCTCCAGTTGAATACCCATCCATGTATCTTCATGTCCATATCCCGTTAAACTATCATCCAACTGCAATGCATTAAAAACCGCTTTTTTAATAAGAAAGTTATTAGACATAAAGCTTTGGTAGGGTTGCATCTTTTTTTGCTTTAGGTTTATACGTTCTCTTTCTTTTCCATATTTCCAGTGAAGCACTAGTTTGCAATTGGTTGGCTTTGTGTGCGAATAAATTCTGCCACCAACAATTACATCAACAACAGTATTTAATTCATTATAATAATTTACCAAGAACCTATTACTGATGATTTTGCTATCGCTATCTAAAAACAACAACCAATCATAAGCAGCCTGTTGTGCCAGCAACATCCGGATGCCGCTTCTGCCGTAATTTTTGCCAGCAATTTTATACGTCACATTCGGCAAAGAAGAAATGCAATTATTTAAATGAAGAAATGGCTCCTCGGAGCCATCATCTATTACCAGTATTTCGCCATCAATATGATGGTCTATTAATTGTTTGCTTAAGTCTTGTATCAGTGCCAACACATCAAAATTATACACCGGCACTAAGATGGAAATCATAGCATATTGATATTTGCATTATCATACACACCACCTTTTTCAGTACGTATCATTCGGGCCGGGAACTTTTGTATCACTATATAATCGTGCGTAGCCATTACAATAGTAGTTCCGTATTCCCTGGCTATATGAAAAAGCAATTGCATAATCTCATCCGAAGTTTCCGGGTCCAGGTTCCCGGTGGGTTCATCTGCTAGTATCAGTTTAGGAGAGTTTAATAAAGCCCTTGCAATATCTACTCTTTGCTGTTCGCCGCCGCTTAATTCAAAAGGCATTTTAAACCCTTTTGATTTTAACCCCACTTTATCCAGCACATCCGCAATTTTTTCATCCATCAGCTTCTCATCTTTCCACCCGGTAGCCCGCAATACAAACTTCAGGTTATCATTGATATTCCGGTCCGTTAATAATTGAAAATCCTGAAACACCACGCCAAGCGTTCTTCTTAAATAAGGAACCGATTTCCAGGTGAGGGTTTTTAAATCATACCCAGCTACAGTGGCCTCGCCATCTTTTAAGGGCAGCTCGCCATATAAGGTTTTCAAGAGACTTGATTTGCCGGTTCCGGTTTTTCCTACCAGGTAAACAAACTCACCCTTGTTTACAATCAGATTCACATGCTCTAATATTAAATTATCGCCCTGGTACACTTTTGCCTCCCGTATTTCTATAATTGGCTCACCCATATCCTGCTATTTATAATTGCAAAATAATACAAGAAACAACAAGCCTCCGATTTTTATTTTATAAAACTAAAATATTAGTTGTTAAACTAAATAATTAGTTATAAATTGCTTTAAAATACATTCAATGAAAGTGCTCACCAAAGCGGAAGAACAGGTAATGCAGGTAGTGTGGAAGCTGAAAGAAGGTTTTATACGCGATATTATGGATGCGCTGCCTCCGCCAAAACCACATCAAAATACGATAGCCACTATTTTAAAAATTTTAATGGAAAAAGAGTTTGTCGGCATCAAAGTATTTGGAAGGCAACACCAATATTACCCGTTGGTTAGTAAAGAAACCTACTCAAAATCGTCTATCAAAAACCTGGTGAAAGGATATTTTGGCGGATCGTTTAGCGAGGCAGTATCTTTTATGATTAAGGAAAACAATATCAGTTTGGAAGACCTGGAAACTTTACTGCAACAACTTAAAAAACAAAAAAAATGACAGCGATTGCCTACTATATGCTAAAGGTGCTGATAGGCTCCGGGATATTGTTTGCTTATTACTTTGTTGCGCTTCGCAATAAACAGTTTCACCAATGGAACCGCTTTTATTTACTATTGGCAGTAGCAGCTTCTTTGTTGTTTCCATTGGTGCATATTGATATTTGGCATCAGGGTGAAAGTTCAAATGCAATTCATTTGCTGCAGGTTATTAATGGCGCAGATGAATACTTGGTGCATGCAACAAATAACAGAAGTTACATCTCCCTGGATCAATGGCCTTATTTAGTTTATGCCGGTATTTCGCTGTTGCTAGTAGCGGGGCTACTTATTTCTACAAGCAAAGTATACGCACTTTTGAAACGCAATCCCAGCAAGCGTTTGGGGAATATTACTTTTGTGGATACAGAAGAAAAAAACACTCCGTTTTCTTTTTTACACTTCGTATTCTGGAATAAGAAAATTGATATTCATTCAGCTACCGGCCAACTGATTTTTAAGCATGAACTGGTACATGTTAAAGAAAGACATACCCTTGATAAACTTTTTATGCAACTCATTTTAGCGGTATTCTGGTATAATCCGTTTTTCTGGCTGATACAAAAAGAACTGGTAATGATACATGAATTTATCGCTGATAAAAAATCAGTCAATCACCACGATATGAATGCACTGGCCGCTATGATGCTGCAAAGTATTTACCCGCGATATTATCAGCAGATCACCAACTCATTTTTTCAATCACCTATTAAAAGAAGATTAGCTATGCTTACAAAAATTCATAACCCCCGTTTTCGCTATCTCAGCCGCATATCCGCTTTGGGTTTGCTGCTTGTGGTAGGATTTGCCTTTACCGTAAAAACAAAAACGGCTTATAACGATAATCATAATCTCCTCAATAAACCAATAACCGTTGTTATTGATGCCGGCCATGGAGGAAGCGATGCCGGCGCTGTAGAACAGGATTTGTACGAAAAGAACCTGACGCTTGCCATAGCACGAACCATTAAAGAAACCAACACCGATAACAATATTCATATTGTATTAACAAGGAATGAAGATGTGATGGTGCCACTACAGGATAGAACAGATGTAGCAGCTACGCAAAAAGCGGATGTATTTATTTCATTACACCTGAATGCCGCTATGCAGCCAGATAGCACCGGTATGGAAGTATTTGTATCGGGGAAAAACACGCCATATCAAATGGAAAGCGAAGTGTTAGGGTCAGCATTGGTACAGCAACTTAGCATTACCTATCCTACTTCTCAGCAGTTGAAAAAAAGGAATACAGGAGTATGGGTAATAGACCATAATAGCTGTCCTTCCGCACTGGTTGAATTTGGGTATTTATCCAATAAAAAAGATCTCGAATTTGTACTTCAGCCCGACAATCAAAAGAAGATAGCAGCCACTATTTTAAAAGCTATTACACAATATGCTGTATCAAAAACTGGTAATAGCAGCATAGCTCCGGAGCCGAAACAGCCGGCTGCCATTAGCGACACTACCATACCCAAACAATACTATCATGGTAAAGAAAT
>JAICHT010000318.1 GCA_025924755.1 Chitinophagaceae bacterium
TAAATGCATCAACTTCTTCTTTAGTATTGTACATGGCAAACGACGCCCTGGTAGTGCCGGGGATACAGTACTTATCCATTAAAGGTTGTGCACAATGGTGGCCGGTGCGCACTGCAATACCCTTATTATCTAATAAAATACCAAGATCCTGCGGATGAATTTTATCAATAACAAAGGATATGACGCTGACCTTTTTCCCGGCCCTGCCAATTATTTTTAATCCATTAATTTGCTCCAGCTTTTCTGTAGCATATGCCAGTAATTCATTTTCATGCCGGCGTATTTTTTTCTTACCGATTTGCCTGGTAAAATCCAGTGCTGCTTTGAATGCAATAACATCGGCTATATTGGGTGTACCGGCTTCGTATTTATAAGGCAGATCGTTATAAATAATTTTTTCGAAAGTCACTTCTTTTATCATTTCGCCACCACCCTGGTATACCGGCATATCCTGAAGCAATTGCTTTTTACCGTATAATATACCCACTCCTGTAGGGCCATATATTTTGTGGGATGAAAAGGCAAAAAAATCGGCATCCATATCCTGCACATCAATATCCAAATGAACCGCGGATTGGGCACCATCTACCAAAACCAAAGCACCGGCTTTATGTGCCGCCTCAATAATTGTTTTTACCGGGTTGATAGTACCTAATACATTTGATACATGTGTTATAGCAACCAGTTTGGTTTTAGTGCTCAACATTTTTTCAAAGCTGTCCATCTCCAATTCGCCATCATCATTAACAGGAATTACCTTTAAGATAGCGCCTTTTTCCTGGCAAAGTATATACCATGGAACAATATTGGCATGATGCTCCATATTGGAAATAAGGATTTCATCTCCAGCCCCGATATGTTGTCGCCCCCATGTTTGGGCCACCAGGTTGATACTTTCTGTGGTACCTTTTGTAATAATAACCTGCTCCCTGCTTTCTGCATGAATAAAATCTTTTACCGCATCACGGGTGCTTTCAAAAGCGGCAGTGGCTTCTTCTGCAAGCGTATGAATACCACGATGAATATTGGCATTGTAGCCGGAATAATAATTTACCAGCGCATCCATAACCACTTGTGGCTTTTGGGTGGTGGCTGCATTATCCAAATACACCAATGGATGGCCTTTTACCTCGCGGCGTAATATAGGGAACTGCTGCCGGATAGCAGCTATATCCAAGGTGTCTTTTATGGTTGCAGGTTCTATCATATTTTATTAAACTCCAATCGTTCAGAAATTAATTGATCAATATATTCGCGGATCGGTTCTGGCTTTATATGCTCCAGGATGTCAATGGCAAAAGCATGCACCAGTAACGACTTTGCGGTTTGTTCATTGATTCCTCTTGATCTTAAATAAAATAAGCCTTCTTCATCCAATTGGCCAATAGTACAACCATGCGAACATTTTACATCATCTGCAAAAATTTCCAGTTGGGGTTTTGTATTGACACTAGCCTTATCAGATAGTAATATATTTTTATTGGATTGAAAAGCATTTGTTTTTTGCGCCAGCGGCTGCACATATATCTTACCATTAAAAACCGCAGTGGCTGAATCATCAATCAAACCCTTGTACAATTCATTGCTGAGGCAAGCCGGCTGAACGTTATCTACAATAGTATGATTGTCCGTATGGCTGTTTCCTTTTAAAAAATACAACCCGTATAAATGAGCTTCGCTGTGCGCTGCTTCCAGTGCAATATTCAGGTTATTGCGTATCATACCGCCCGATAAGGAAATGGTTACGGCATGCACCACGCTTTTACCAATCTGCCTGAAGTGTGTAGTGCTCACCTGGTTGGTATGAGATGCATCGGCCTGAATTTTATAGTATTCAACAATGGCATCTTTTGCTACAATAATTTCTGTAACCTGGTTGGTAAAACTTTCCGACAAACCAATAGTGTCATAGGTTTCAATAATTTGAACCTGTGCCGCTTCGTCTACATATACCAGGCTTCGCGGTTGCGAAAGAATATTAGCGGAACGGGCATCAGTAATATTATAAACATATACCGGATGCTCCACTGTCTTTGCCTTTTTTGCATATACAAAAACCCCTTCCTGTACAAACGCAGTGTTCAACGCATGAATGCCATCTTTTGCATATTTACTGCTATGCCCCAGGTGCGTCAAAACAATTTCCTTATACTCGTTTTGAGAAGCAATTTCCAAAGGCATCACCACCAAAGCACTTGAACGTATGATAGAAAGCGAACTCGAATAAATGCCATTTACAAACACCAGCTCATTCGCGTTTTCATAACCCGGCAATCGAAAAGCATCCAGTTCTGCAGCAGAAAAAGAAGTAACAATATTGCCTGGCGTAAACTGGTAGTTTTTATTGAAAACGCTGCTTATGCGTGTATATTTCCACTCTTCGTTTTTGACAGTAGGTATCCCCAGTTTGTTGAAAGCATTGAAGGCGTTTTGCTCCAAAGGTGTAAGCTGGCTGCTTCCGTTTTTGGATTGCAATTGACGAAATTGTTCTGTAATATTTTCTATTGTACTCATTACTGTTTTTTATTGGTATTGCCGATGCATTACGCTTCCTGTCCTTCTTTTGCTTCGGCCTTGATAAAATCATACCCACGGTCTTCCAGTTCCAGCGCCAGTTCTTTTGTACCCGATTTTACTATACGGCCATTGTATAAAACATGCACAAAATCCGGAACAATATAATCCAGCAGCCGCTGATAATGGGTTACTACCAACACCGCATTGTCTTTTGTACGCAACTTATTTACGCCGTTCGCCACTATGCGGATGGCATCAATATCCAATCCAGAATCAGTTTCATCCAATATGGCGAGTTTTGGCTGTAGCATTGCCATTTGAAAGATTTCATTCCGCTTTTTTTCTCCGCCAGAAAATCCTTCATTTAAGGAGCGGCTTAAGAGGGACTGTCCAATTTCCATTAAGGCCATCTTTTCTTTCATCAGCTTTAAAAACTGCACAGCATCCAGCGGATCTTCACCACGGTATTTACGTACTTCATTCACAGCCGTTTTGATAAAGTTTGTAGTAGTTAAACCGGGTATTTCAATAGGGTATTGAAAAGCAAGGAAAATGCCTTCGCCGGCTCTTTGCTCCGGTGTAAGCTCTAAAATGTCTTTTCCTAAAAACTCTACTGAGCCTTTTGTTACTTTGTAATCGGCGCGGCCTGCCAATACTGAGGCTAAAGTGCTTTTACCGGAACCGTTCGGCCCCATAATAGCATGTACTTCTCCGGCCTTTATATCCAGATTGATTCCTTTTAAAATTTCTCTTTCTTCAATACCCGCATGTAAGTTCCGTATCGTCAACATATGTTTATTATTTTCTAAAACCTTTTACTAATATCTATTGTGAATTGTGATATGCCTGATAAAATTGTATGTATTATCCTACGCTTCCTTCCAGGCTTATAGCCAGCAGCTTTTGCGCCTCTACTGCAAACTCCATTGGCAATTGGTTCATCACTTCTTTTGCAAACCCGTTAATAATCAAGGCCACAGCAGTTTCTGTATCAATACCACGCTGGTTGCAATAAAAAATCTGGTCTTCACCAATTTTGGAAGTGGTAGCCTCGTGCTCTACCACAGCCGAGTTATTTTTTACTTCAATGTATGGAAACGTGTGAGCACCGCATTTATCGCCCAGCAAAAGCGAATCGCATTGTGAAAAGTTTCTGGCGTTAGTAGCATTTTTACTTACATGCACCAGCCCACGGTAACTGTTATTGCTAAATCCGGCAGAGATGCCTTTCGAAACAATACGGCTACGGGTATTTTTGCCCAGGTGCTGCATTTTAGTGCCGGTATCTGCCTGCTGATGATTGTTAGTTACCGCAACAGAATAAAACTCGCCGGTAGAATTATCGCCCTTTAAAATTACA
>JAICHT010000319.1 GCA_025924755.1 Chitinophagaceae bacterium
CCGGAAAGATGCAAAGAATCACAGGTGCTTACTCTTACACATTGTTGATAAGTATCGGGTGAATAATCAGTAACTGTAGCCTGGATAGAGCTAACAGACAAGTTGGTATCAGCAACGGTCATAGTATTTTGGGCTAATGTAAAAGAATAGTCAGTTAAAAATGCCTGCGGATTTTGTTCCGTTGGGCAATCTCCCACTTTACCATTCATATCCGTTTTGACAACATAATTGGTAGATCCGTAAGTATTTGGGCCTACATTAAAATAATTTTGCTGTCCGGTGATAAAAATGCTGCTGTTATCGAACTGCTCAATATCAGAAGGATAGCTTAACAATCCCGGCATATCCTTTACCCACTTCAACGTATCATTGTTATCTATATATAGTAACCCAAGAGTCCAATCGGCACCATATGCTACATAAAAAGAACCATCCTTTTGAGGCAGGAAATTAAAAGTAACATCATTGGCGAGCCAATTATAATACCCGGTAATTCGTTTAGAGTTTTTGATTTGAAGCTGATGATCAAAGCGTATGTATGCGCGTGTATCACCAGCGGCATCAAGCGTGTAGACATCACAATTGGCAATGTAATCGTTTCCGCATTTATACAATCCTCTTATCCGGCTGAAGGAACTATCTGCTTTGTAATATTTAAACGCCAGCAAATTACCATTAGCGCCATCAATCTTACCTATAAACGAATGCCAGTCAGAATTATACTCAAATTCAGCACATCCGCCTCCAAAAATGATGTTATCATCGTCCACGCAGAAGTCACCAAACCAGGGATTAAAACACGAATAATACTTGCACCACTTTATCGTATTGAGGTCTTTATCAAACCTTGCCAGCACTGCCTGACCATAAGTATAATTTGAAAACATAATAATTTTATCGCCATTACTCAATAATGCCATTTTGTATAAAAGTAAATCCGCATTATTCTGAATTCTTTTTCCAGACACAAAATTTCCACTGGTATCTATTTTTAAAAAATAATTACTGTTGATCGCGAATAATAAATTCCCATCCACGTCTAAAAGCGCTTTCATAATATATGCACTAAGGGAACCAGGGATATCATATAGTCTGTCCCAAAGCGTATCGCCTTTAGCGCTAAGCTTAGCGACGTTTATAATATTTCCTTTGATACAACCGATAGCGGCTTCGCCATGTGGCAGGGGCACTACCTGAGCACTATAAGTATATCCAACATGGTTAAAAGATGTGGCGTAATAATAGGTTGAGCAATCCTTCCCGGTTGTTTGTGAGAAACAGGTAAAGTTGATAAAAAGAAGTAAACCAGTTAGTGTTGAAAAATATTTTGACATTCTAAAACCGTAACAATCATTTAACGCAGGATTGACGTGGAAATTATTTCGTTTTGATTTTAAATGTTTTGATACAAAAAGCTTTTCATGATTCTTTCGTCCTTATTGAACGAAAAAACATGTGGCCGAAGCATCATGAGTACCTTCTGCCAGTAACTTGCCTAATTACCAAAATAATCTCTTCCATTCTAATATAGTTGCAGTAAAAAAATGAGGAGATTCTGTTATCATTGCTTAGCTAATTCTAATTCAAGATAGGGTTTCGTTCAATTAGTAAAGCAACAAATTCCCTGGATTTTTATTTGTTAGCAGCCTCCCACGCCCCACGCCTTGGTTCGTGTCACAAACCATTCTTAAAAATCTGTCTTTCGATTTAATTAACATGATGCGAGTCGCTAAGGGCTCTACGCCATGATTCGAGACTCACGAACCACCATAATAGCCGGTAAAAGTCATTTGTTGGCCGATATAGTAAACTAATAAATAAAGCAGATTTTTAATTTCCCCCACTAATTCGTCTTCTGAACCACCATTATAAAAACCCGCGTGTTATTACATGTTTGGCTTATTCATATCCAGCACTATGGCGGATGGCGTGTAGCCCCTTACTTTAAACACCTGCTTATTGGGCGGAAGGTAATTAGCCTCGCCACCCCGCCGTGTATAAATGGCAATGGCGCCACGGCCGCCCGGAGCACCAATAAACGGGGGTGGATATGCTTTTACAATAGCAATATCTGTCATGGGTATGCTGGCAACTACTTGAGCGGACACCCTTACTTCATCCAGAAAAAACGTTACGCGGCTGCCCCGCCACCAGGCCACACCTCCGTTGATGCCGCCCCGTATTTGCAAACCAGCCACTCTGCCCTGCAGGTAGGAGAAAAGATTGGGAAAAGCGACGGCACTGGGGTCGTCCATAATGCTAAGCACCCGTTCATCGCCCGACTTGAACAAGCTACTAACATATTTTTCATTGAACTGCTCCGCCGGTGTTTTGACCGTACTCTTTACCACCACTGCCGGCAGCAAAGTAGCCCCTTCTGCAAAAACCGATTCCGGTGCTTCAACAGGCTGATTGAGATTTGACCGCACTGCTGCCGACGGGTTGCCTATATAAAAAGACCTGCCTGCCACGGCCACGGGTTCATAGCTGGAATCGAGTTGGGTACTGATGCGAATATTCAGCGGCTCTTTATTATTTTTTGTCCGTGAAAAAGCCATCAAAGCATTGTCTTCAAATAGCCAGTTGTGGATGGCAAAGCTGCCATCCTCCGCTACGGGCACTTCCTGCTCGGCCCAGTCGCCGGTTTTGGTAAGCAGCATGGCTTGTATGCTGTCGATGTTCCCCGCATTCTGTATTTTGCCGATCACCTGGAAAAAGCGTTGCTGCAGAGCTGCCAGCAAAGTGTACTTGCCGCGTGGCAGCGAATCGGGTAAATACAAGGCACCGGTCGTTTGCCCGTTGATCATTGGCCAGCGCAGGCGGGTACGCAGCCCTTCTTCATTCTCAATAATTAGCTGCAGCGTAGCCAGGGATTGGCCCTCGTTTTGGCCACTGCCATCTTTATAATTAACTGTTACTAATAACGAATCGCCTGGTTGTAAGACATCTTTATTGAGTTGTATATCCAACCGGCCTTTTGCCTGTTGTGCCTGTACGGTAAATCCCATCAGCAAACAGGTAAAAAAGGATAAAAAAATGTTTTTCATATCAATCTTTTGACACAATATTTGCGCCAGCATCCATTGATAAATTAAAAAAAAGATAAAGTTAAAAGTGGTTCTGATTCCCGTATCAACGGTTTGGGGCCCGCGCATGGCTCGTGTCCCACGAACCACACTTTACGCTTTTTCTAATCCTAAAATAAGTTTACAGGCCATTGGTCATGAACTGGAGGACACCGGCCACCGCCATCTATTTTCAAATTGAGTTTATCCCCACCGGACATTGCGTAAATGATGAATTCCCCGTTTAACCAGTTTGATTCCTGATCAATCTTCCGGGCGCAACGTCCATACGATCTTTTCCGGTAGATAAAAAAAATATTCTCGAAGTGAGACGTTGCTAAGAAAAAAATACAGCTTACCAATATACATATGAGATTTTCGCAGTTCTAATTGTTTTATTTAAAAAATATAATAAACATTTAAAAAGTGGTTCGTGACACGAACCATGGCGGGGGGTAGCCGTCCAAAAAAATATTTCTCCTATCTCCATATAACTATTGCGCTTTGCAAATAAATATCTGTCCATGAGCAAATAAATTTGTGGCTTTAAAGTTAATTATCACTTTTGATTTGTACTACTATTCCGGTTCGTGGAGACACTATTCCGGTTCGTGGAGACAGGAAGCTCGGAGGAAGGAGAGATGTCCTAAAAAAAATTACATGTTAATACACTATTCCGGTTCGTGGAGACACGATCCTCGGAGGAGGGTACTGGAGATGATGATCTAAAACTTTCATGACTTTCTTGAGGCGTATGGTGGCTATTGCAGTCGTGACGAAGCGATGAAGATGTTTGGTATATCATCA
>JAICHT010000320.1 GCA_025924755.1 Chitinophagaceae bacterium
GGTCGCCGTAATTTCATACATAGGAATTCCTTCAGAGGCCCGTGACATCGGAATATTTTCAGAATAAGTTGTATTTTTTTTGCCGGTTAAGAAATCGCTGTATTTATCTTTAAAAATCTTTAATTTCTCCGGATCAATATTTTGCCGGCTCTTTATAATCTCAGTGATTGAACTCGGCGAATTGAACCCCAAAACCTCCGCGAGTTGCGCATTTCCGTTAAATGCCTTCCCCCGCAGCTGATTATATAAAATAATAAACTCCAGTGTTTCAGGCCTTATAGTTTTAATTTTATTGGCTTTTAGCGGTTCATCCATTACTAGATAAAATTAATAAAGAATTTTCTTGATTATATTAAAGATAATTCTTTATATTTGTTGTGTTGTTTTTTACTAATGTAAAAAGAAAAATAACAAAAACAAATATGCGCCTCACAGAATATACAGAAATTACATTAAATAGAAGTTTGCCGCCATAAAGATATTTCAGGATGCAATACTAAATGTCCCTTTAACTCAAGTATGAACTTCTAAAATAGAACCAATGCACCTCGCCTATTCTGCTATCGATTTAATTACAACAGGTCAGCCGCGCACAAACGATACACAACAATTCCATACAAATCACGAATTAATGCTTCGTTATCGGGCATATGAGGCCGCCTGTAATAAATTCAGTAGCGAGATTGAAGCGATACAAGAGTACATACCCGGCTGGACGCCGAAATTCTCGTATTGAATTAGCTCGGGCAGGTTGAATCGCATACAATGATATAGCGACTAAATGATCTAATGACTTAATGGCCAATAAAATGATAAAGATTCCCCAAAAACTTAAAGACCAGTTATGGTGGCTGGTAATTTCTGTAGATTATGATTACAGCCGCATCACCATTGCCGAGCATGAACTTAATGAAGACGCATTAACACTATGGCTCGAAGACAAACACGATTTTAAAAACTCACTCGATGAATGCCTGCAGGTTGATATTGCTGCAAAACAATTTGCCAGGCTGATAAAAGCTGAGAATTTGAATAGCTATGAAGGCACTAAGTTACATCCGAAAAAGAACTTTGTATATAAAGCACGTATCGAAATCAATGAGCCGGTGGCCTGGTACCAGGAAGATGCCAGCCTGGTAGAACAGCAATGGGCGCGCGAGGCTGTGCTCAAACGGCTGCTTACCCAGTTGGTGGAGACTGAAACAAGGGGGCTGGAAATTTGGTAGAAGCCCCGATTATGCCAAATAGCATAGGCAACATAAATAAATACTTAACTATAAACCATAAAATGAAACATCCAAAAACCTGGTTAGTAATAACCCTACTGGCAATGCTGTTCGCATTTATGCTGGTTATAATAAAACATTATAATGCGGCGGAAGATTTGCAGCAGAAGATATACGACCATTCAGAAATAAAAGACACAGTCTGATTTCCATTGTGTTGCCTTGTATCTTAAAACTTTTTTATCCTGTTGTTCTTTATAAAGAAACAGATAACAGGCCAATATGACAGTTAAAAGGCGCGACAATATCTACACCGGTACCAGCGGGCTGGTACTCCCATTGCCAAACAGGCGCTCCTTTCCGCAGGAGTTTCACGACAAAAGCCGACTGGAAATTTACGCTTCATTGTTTAACAGTGTCGAAATAAACAGTTCGTTTTATAAAATTCCAATGGCATCCACCGTTCAGAAATGGGCCGCCCTGGTTCCCGAAAACTTTAAATTTACTTTTAAGCTTTGGCGCGATATCACGCACAACAAAGAGCTTGCTTTTAATCCCGCAGATATTGAAAGGTTCATGCTGGTAATAGATCATGCAGGTAATAAAAGCGGGTGTTTACTTGTACAGTTTCCCCCAAAGATTTCTGTTGCTAATACCGTGCAACTCGAAAAGCTTTTGGTTCACATTAAAGAATTGGATCCGGAGCATAAATGGAATACAGCGGTTGAGTTTCGCAATAAATCATGGTATCACGAAGATGTTTATGGATTGGTTGATCAATACAATTGCGGTATTGTATTGCATGATATGCCTGCTTCGCGTATCAGTTCCCTGGATTGCGGCGTCAACTTTACATACCTGCGCTTCCATGGCCCGGCGGGCGGCTACCGGGGCAGCTATTCAAACGACTTTTTATACGAATATGCGCAGTATGTTAAAGAATGGAACAGGGACGGCAAACAAGTATATGTCTATTTCAACAACACTATGGGCGATGCAGTAAGAAATCTGGCCACATTAAATAAGTATATTGAATTATAAGTGCACAAAAAAACTCCCTGTGTAGTAGGAAGTTTTCAAAGGGATAATATTTTTGGTCAGTTATTTCTGAAATTTCCCTTGCCTCCGGCGTTAAACCCCTCGGCCTTATCTTCGGCTATGTTAACCGTAATTTTGCGGCCATAATAGCTTGCTCCATTCATGCAACGGATAGCTTCTTTAGCCTCATCTTCGTTCACCATTTCCACAAATCCAAAACCCTTACTCTCTTTTGTTTCGCGGTCTTTAATAATGCGGAGCGATTTTACCGGTCCAAAATCACCAAAAACAGCTGTCAATTCAGCCTTCCTCTACTTGTAGCGGGAGTCCTGCAATAAATACTTTCATCAATGTTTTTAAATTTAGGCAAAAGTACGCAAAAAGGAGCGCATTTCGGGCAGCCTTGGCAATAAAGGTTAGAGTGTAAAGGTATTATTACGTTTAAATTACTTACCGGTATGCTACCATTTTTTTAGGCCAAGTAATTTTTTGCCTAACGGGCTTAGTTTTGCGGTATCATATTTCGTTTGCTCCCAGTTACGTGGATCGCCGGGAAATGCATATCCTTCAGGAGCTTGCCTGTTCTGCCATGAATTAATTCTCCATTGCCGAAGTTCTTCATTATCTTCCTGTGCCGGCATCATTGCTATATATTGGGCAATACGTACTTTATTACCGCTTAAATTTGGCCGGATCCCGTGCGGCTGCAGGCTATTAAATATTAACAGGTCGCCCGCTTCCATTTTTACTTTTACAATTTCAAACCCGGTAACATCCGGTTTAAAATGATTCCGGTCCTTCGGCTGTGTCAGCTTCCAGGTATCGTATTCCCTAAACAATTCGGGTACACATTGAAAGCCGCCCATATTTTCATCGGTTTGGTCAGCTAAAGCTAACACACCCTGTACGTTCTGCGGTTTTGTTTCAGGATCATAATCCCAATGAATAAACCCCTTGTATTCAAAGCCCGGCCATATCGGAAAATTTAGGTTTGCCCGGTCTATCGTCACCCACAGTTTTTCCGTACCCCATATATCTGCAAACGCCTCATAAACTTTTGGATATTGCCGGTTGTCCCACAAATACTGGTGATTATATACTTCAACCATACCTGTATTTGTAAGCTCCTTCATCTGCATTTCGGCGCGTGGCGGCGTGTACCATGTGTCCGGATTATTCGGGTCCTTTTCCTCAAAGTCCCAAAGAAAGTTCACCAGCCGGTCAATCTGTTCTTTGGGTACGACATTTTTAATTACGATATAACCATTTTGCTTCCAAAATTTCCATTGGTCATCAGTCAAAACCTGTAGCGGTTTCCCGTTGCTTCGGTCGTTTAATTTAACCGCGCTGCTTTTAGCTGTGGAGGGGTTTCCCGGAATTTTTTTGTGCGCGGTATCCGGTGCGTTAGTAGCCATCACAGGAGTTCCTTCCGTTTTCATGATCATACAATTGGTCATATCAAAAATATGATTCCAATTTCGCAAACCGTTAAACTAATGTTATTATTTTAGCCGCAGATCAAAACTTCCCTCGGCCTTGTAAACGGCAGAAGCAACATGATCATCCTGGGCCAGGTAGGTAAAGAAAGTACCCCTTGCAAGCAC
>JAICHT010000321.1 GCA_025924755.1 Chitinophagaceae bacterium
CCATCTCCGGCTATTAAGCCTTTCGAAAATTTAATATTCGATGTAGAAGTATTGGATGTTCAGGATAAAGCACCGGCTAAAAAAGAAATGCCATCTAATATGGATAGCACACAAGCGCATAAATAATCTTTTCCATTTTTTTTCGATTTTACAGCTCGCTAATGGCGGGCTGTTTTTTTGGTACCTGTTTAAATGTTCCGTTTTTAGTTCAATAGTTCCTGCTTCCCGTAACCTTTGTAAGCTTTTCATATACGCAACGTACTTTATTTACACTATAGTTGCCATCCGGTTTCCAGAAAACAAAGCCATTTGACACTTATGATTTATGCAATCGTATTAGAATGGATATGAATAGAAAGCACCAACCAGTTGCTCTTTATTTTTTATAGGCGGTTACCAATTTTATAGCCTGAACCGCCTCTTTCACATCATGCACCCGCAAAATAGATGCACCATTCAATAAAGCAATTGTATTTAGTACAGTGGTGCCGTTCAATGCTTCTGCCGGATCAATATTAAGGGTTTTATAAACTGTGGCTTTTCGGGATAGGCCTGCCAATATTGGGCATTGCAGTTGCGAAAAATAAGCAAGCTGTTGCAATAGTTTAAAATTATGAGTACTGATTTTTGCAAACCCGAAACCTATATCTATTATAATATCAGTAATACCTGCTTGACGCAGTGCTGCCAATTTAAAGTTCAACGCATCAAAAACATCTAACACCACATTATCATAAACCGCATACTGCTGCATGGTTTGGGGAGTGCCTTTGCTATGCATCAATATATAAGGAACCTTAAGGGACGCTACCATGGGCAGCAATTGATCATCTATAGTACCGGCGCTGATATCATTTATTATACTAGCGCCGCTTTGTATGGCTGCCTGCGCCACCTTTGCATAAAACGTATCAATAGATAAAATGGCATTTGGAAATTTTTGAATGAGGACTTCTATAGCGGGCATCACCCTTTTTAATTCATCTTCTTCTGAAAGGAGCTGGCTGCCAGGCCGGGTGCTTTGTCCACCAATATCCAATATAGCAGCACCATCATCCAACATTTTCTCTGCACGGTCTATAATAGCACTCATTTGTTGCGTACGGCTGCCTGCATAAAAAGAATCCGGCGTAATATTAAGAATGCCCATAACTACAGGTGTGGTAATAGTTAGCAACTTGCCTTTACAGTTCAGTGAAAACATTGGTGGTTCTGTACTACTTTTGAAGCTAATGTAACTATTAATAATTAAAAGGAATGCAGCAGTTGACACCCATAAATACTTCTAACCAATACGACGCGATTATTGAACAATGCAGGGAATTGTTTTCAAAAAAAACACACGACTATGGAACGGCCTGGCGGGTACTTCGCACTATTTCTATTGTAGACCAGATTTATATTAAAGCACAACGCATCCGAACCATACAGGAAAACGGCATTCAAATGATTGGCGATTCCATTTCCTCCGAATTTATTGGTATTATCAATTATGCCATCATCGGACTGATTCAACTGCAATTACCCGAAAATGCGCCGGAGGAACTGGAAGAAAAAGAAGCCATCGACTTATTCATTACGCAAATTTCTTTGGCAAAACAGTTAATGCAAAATAAAAACCATGATTATGGCGAAGCCTGGCGCAGCATGAGCCAGGAAAGTTTTGTGGATCTTATATTAATGAAATTGCAGCGCATCCGGCAAATTATCAGTAACAAAGGAAAAACACTGGCGAGTGAAGGCATTGACGCCAATTATTTTGATATCATTAATTATGGCGTATTTGCCCTTATTTTAAGCAATGATAACTAATTCCCGTTCTGTATTTTCAAATGCAGCCCTTACGGTTGTTCGCATTATAGTAGGTGTATTATTTGTACTATCGGGCCTGGTAAAAGCCGACGATCCACTAGGGCTCGGATACAAGATGCAGGAGTTTTTTGAAATATGGAACACCGGTTTGGCCGCTTCTTCTTTTCTTCTGGCTCGGCCGCTTATTGCATTCTTTTCTTTTTTGCACCAGTATTCGCTCGGATTGTCTATTGCCATGATCACGTTTGAAGTACTATCGGGTGTGGCTTTATTAGTAGGGTGGAAGCCCTCAAGAATTGTAAACCTGCTGTTAGTGCTGATTGTATTTTTCACTTTTCTCACCGGCTATGCTTATACTTCGGGGAAGTTCAAAAACTGCGGCTGCTTTGGCGATTGTATTCCTATTACGCCGCTGGCCTCTTTTATAAAAGACCTGGTATTGCTTTTTTTAATCCTTCTTTTAGTATTCAATAAAAAGTATATTACGCCTGCCTTTTCTAAACGGGCCCGTACTATTGTTGTAATGGGAAGCCTGATACTTACTTTATTATTTCAATGGTATGTATTATATTATCTGCCGGTGGTGGACTGCCTTCCTTTTAAGAAAGGAGCCAATATTACAGAAGGCATGAAAATTCCGGCCAATGCGATACCAGATAGTTTTGCTATACGGTTTGTATATAAAAAAGCAGGCAAGCCATATGAATTTTCGCCAACCGATTTACCAGCGGATTTGAACACCTATCAATATGTAACCCGAACGGATAAATTGATCAGGAAAGGAAACGCCGAACCACCCATAAAAGGATTTTCGTTAATAAGCACCACGGATGCCGATTCTACAAATGTTGTTTTAAGCCAGCCCACTTGCGTACTTTTATTTTTTGAAAATTTTAATACGTCCACTTCTTTATGGATGGAAGATTTTAAAAAGACAAAAGACCTTGCTGCTAAAATGCATATCCCTGTTTATATTGTTACTACCTCTTTTGAAAAAGCAAAGGCTCTTTTCAAAGACCCGGTGTGGGCAGGCATGCCTATTTTCACTTGCGATTATACCGCTATCCGAACGGCTGCGCGTACTAGTCCGTGTTTGTACATTTTACAAGATGGAACTATTTATAATAAGTACAGCTTTTTACAAATAAATAAAGCCACAAAAGATTTATCGGCTTTATAATAAATAAAACAATAGGGTGATTCGGTTTGTTGTCAAAAAAATACTGTACGGATTGCTGGTATTGCTGGGTGTGGTACTATTAGTATTTGTGCTTTTCCAGGGCTTTGGCGATCCGTCGCGTTTATTGATGGGACAAACTGGCGATGCAGCTACGCAAGCTAATATTCGTAAAGACTTATACCTGGACGCACCTAAATGGAAACAGTTTTTATTTTATCTTAATGATGTATCACCTATCAGTTTTTACACAACATCAGAGATAAAGCAAAAAGATATAAATGGTTTCATCACTGGTGGAAAAACTAAACTGGTTATTAAACTTCCATATCTGCGAAGGTCGTATCAAACCAAAAAACCGGTGAGTACTATTTTGATGGAAGCCTTGCCCGGTACGCTTTTGCTTGCCGTTGCCGCCATGTGTATAGCCATCATACTGGGTATTCCATTAGGAGTACTTGCTGCGATAAAACAAAACTCGTGGCTGGACAGCACCGCTATTTTTGCCAGCATCATCGGCATATCGGCACCTTCCTTTTTTATGGGAATCATCATTGCGTATGTTTTTGGCTTTGTGTTGAGCGATTGGACGCATTTGCATATTACCGGTAGTTGGTTTGATATGGACAGCTATACAGGTGAAAAAAAACTCACGCTTCAAAATCTCATTCTTCCGGCCTTTACCCTGGGCATTCGTCCGCTGGCTATTATTACGCAGCTTACCCGCAGTGCCATGCTGGATGTGCTGGACCAGGATTATATCAGAACGGCTTATGCAAAAGGTTTGCGTAAAAGCACTGTTATCGGGAAGCATGCTTTAATCAATGCGCTAAACCCTGTAATAACCGCCATTACCGGTTGGTTTGCAG
>JAICHT010000322.1 GCA_025924755.1 Chitinophagaceae bacterium
GCTTAATATGTTCAGGTTAGTTTTTTGCATTGCGTATATCCTGAACAATTTTTAACACAGAAGGTTGATTTAAAAGTTCATTAGCGGCTAATACGCCAAGCATATCAGCATCCGCAGACAATACTTTCTTTTCAATATCCAGCTTTTGCTTTCCGTCTTTACTGCAAATGTTTCCTTTAAATACTACTTCATCATTTTCAATGGTAGCAAGAGCGCTGATAGGGGTAGAGCAGCCGCCCATTAAGGTTCTTAAAAAATCCCGTTCCAGTTTTGTACATAAGGCTGTATCTGTATCATGAAAAGATTGGCAACCTTCAAAAGCGGCCTCATCTTCCTCGCGGCATACTACCATAATTGCACCCTGGGCAGGAGCCGGTAACATCCAGTTTAAATCAACTGAGTTTTCGGGACGGATTTCAATGCGTTCTAAGCCGGCAGCGGCAAAAATGGCGCCTTGCCAGTTATTTTCCTGAACCTTACGCAACCGGGTATTTACATTGCCACGGAGATTGTCTACCTGGTGATGAGGATAGCGGTGTAGCCATTGGGCTATACGGCGAATGCTGCTGGTAGCGATGGTGAATGGTGAATGGTGAGTGGTGAGAATAGATTCATGATTATTGACCATTGACCATTGACCATTCACGTATCCTAATTCTTCTATAGCTTTCTCCTCTTTATAAACAAAAATATCTTTATAAGAAGCCCGCTTTAAAACAGCGGCTGGCTGAATACCCTTTGCCAGTTGGGTAGGTACATCCTTCATAGAGTGTACTGCAATATCAATGCGGTTGTTTAATAAAGCGGCGTCTAATGTTTTGGTGAATACACCCTGTACGCCTAGATCATATAGAGGTGTTACGGTATCAATATCGCCTTCACTTTTTATATATATCAATTCAGATGAAACGCCTGCTTCCTTTAAGAGGTTTTGTACCAAGGTAGCTTGCCAAACAGCTAACTGGCTATCACGGGTACCAATACGTAAAACTTTCTGCATTATTAATTCTTTGCACGGGCGGTAATAAAATCGTTAAGAGCTTGTATATAATGACAGCCCCCCTGGTTTTGTGCTTTTATTTTTAAAGCCATGTCGTTTATTACTCTTTGTATATTGGCGTCGGCTTCTTTTGTGCAGTAGGCAGTAGCTATAAAGCGCGGATTGGCGTGCATTTCTTTGAGCTTAAGCTTTACTGCTTTTAACAGCGGCACATGCTTTCGCATATCATGCCATTCTATAAACTCGGTTAATAGTTCAACGATGATGGCTTTTGCTTTGGGTACTTCAGCTGTTCTTCTTTTTAATGTTTCATCTTTTAACCTCGATAGCTCATCTACATTTACCAGTTTTATATTAGGCAGCTTTTGCGCAGCAGCTTCTACATTATATGGAATGGAAAGATCAATAATTAATTTTTGGCCTTCTCCTTCTAAATGTGATTTTAAAATAGTGGGTTCATCTGAGTTGGTAGCTACCAAAATAATATCCGCCTTTTTAACCTGCTCCGGTAAGCTGTCAATAGCGGCATATTGCAACCCTAATTCATTAGCCAGTTCTTCGGCCTTTTCATTAGTGCGGTTGATAAGGGTGATGTTTTTTGTTTCTAAATAGTCCACAATATTTTTGCAGGTATTGCGGCCGATCTTACCCGTGCCTACCAGCAGGATATTTTTAGAAGCAATATCTTTTACCACGCTTTTAATATATTGTACGGCAGCAAAAGAAACCGAAACCGTTCCGCCGCTAAGCGCTGTATTATTTTTTATAGACTTGGAAGATTGTAAAACCGAGTTAATGAGCCTTTCGGTAAAGGCACCTACAAAACCATTTTGCCTTGCAACTTTTACAGCGGTTTTTAGCTGGCCAACAATTTCATAATCACCTAATATCTGGGAGTCTAACCCCGCGGCTACATTATATAAATGCTCAATAGCCTCATTGCCATTTTTTACATAAGCCAACTTGGTAAAAGCTTCTGCCTTTCCAACGGTCTCCGAACATAATAAATCAATCAGCTGGTGGCTGCAATGCGCAAAACCATAAATTTCAGTGCGGTTGCAGGTAGAGAGAATAAACAATTCGTTCAAACCTGTCAGAGTGGCCTTCTCTAAAATAGCAGTATACTGCTCGGTACTAACTGCATATTGCCCACGAATGGAAGCATCTGATTTCTTATAATTAATGCCTGCTATAAAAAAGTTGGATATGTTCTTAAGGTAGTTGATGTCCATTCTGTTTATTAGATACGTAATAACAGTGCAAAAGTAGTTTCGCACCCGCTAACATCAGAAAAGTTATGTCATTGCTTTGTCATTTTAGGTGATGAGAGTTGTCAAAGCAAAAGCTGACAAAAATCAGTTTTTATTTCTCTTATAGCGGCTGCTTACTTTTGCGTTAATTATTATTAGATGAAGAAAGCTATTGTTTTGATGAATCTCGGCTCACCCGACTCCACAGAAGTAAAGGATGTAAAAAGATACCTGGATGAATTTTTAATGGACGAACGGGTAATTGATAAACCCTGGCTGTTGCGTGCTTTTTTGGTAAAAGCGCTTATTGTACCCTTTCGGTCGCCCAATTCTGCAGAAGCTTATAAATCTATATGGACAGAGAAAGGTTCGCCGCTTATCGTGATCACCAAACAATTGCAGAAGGCTTTACAAAAAGAAATTGATGAGCCGGTAGTAATAGCTATGCGTTATGGAAATCCATCTACCAAACAGGCATTTGATACCTTAGTTGAAAAAAATAAAGACCTTGAAGAAGTGCTTGTGGTGCCGCTGTACCCGCATTATGCCATGAGCAGTTATGAAACCGCTGCCGAATATGCAAAGGAAATTCACAAGAAATATAATTATTCTTTCCGCCTGGAATTTATAAAGCCTTTTTACGATGATGCCGCATATTTATATGCGTTGGCAGAAAGTATACGGCCGTATTTAGAACAGGAGTATGACCAGATTCTTTTTAGCTATCATGGCATACCGGAGCGGCATGTACACAAAACAGATGTTACCGGGCAGCATTGCCTGAAGGTGGCTAACTGTTGCGAGGTGCCCTCGGAAGCACATAAATACTGTTATCGTCATCAATGTTTATATACTTCAAAAGAAGTAGCCAAAATGTTGCAGATACCGGAAGCTAAGTGGCGTTTTTCTTTTCAATCGCGCCTGGGCCGCGACGAATGGCTGAAGCCTTATACAGTTATTCGCCTGGCCGAATTGCCAAAAGAAGGCGTAAAAAAGCTGATGATCGTTTGCCCGGCTTTTGTAAGCGACTGCCTGGAAACGCTGGAAGAAATAGCTATTGAGGGGAAAGAGGTTTTTATGAAAGCCGGCGGCGAAAGTTTTGACCTGATCCCTTGCTTAAATGTGCATCCTTTATGGGTGGGTGCTTTGGCTAAATGGATGAAAGAATATGCAGCAGGCAAAAAAGAAATGATGCTTGTCTAATTAAATGTAAAATGTAGTAAAGGCAACGTATTGACACATTTTACATTCTATACTTTATATTTTACATTTCCATGTATTCTTACCTAAAAGCCCTGCATATTGTTTTTATCGTTACCTGGTTTAGCGGGCTTTTTTATATTGTACGGTTGTTTGTGTATAATGTCGAGGCAAACGAAAAAGACGACCCCGAAAAATCGATCTTGCAACGGCAGTATGCCATCATGAGCAGCAGGCTTTGGTATGGAATTACCTGGCCTTCTGCCATCCTAACTTTTGTATTTGGGCCTACTTTAATGATATACGGCCACTGGAACAAAGTGCTGCTGGAGCCGGCCGGAAAATGGCTGTTCATCAAATTGTTCTTTGTGTTAGGGCTATACTTA